>NZ_CP106796.1:0-114187 GCF_025642175.1 Streptomyces albidicamelliae
GGCTGCGCCCGGAGCCAACGAACACCCCGGCTGCGCCGGGGTGTTGCGCTCCGCTCCGCGGGAGCGCTGGCGGCTCGCTGCGCTCCCCGCCAATCCGGGGCTGCGCCCCCGATTGGCGTTCCCTCCGCTGCGCTCCGGGAACGAGGCCACTTCGCGGCCGGCCCTGGACTTCGCCTAGGGCCGGCGGCGCTCGCTGCGCTGCGCACCGCTGGCCCCGCACTACGTGCGGGGCGGCGGGCCACGCTTCGCGCGGCCCAGGCTGGCAGCAGCAAGAGAGGGGGTGAGGGTACGGGGTCAGCATGCGCGTGGCGTTGCCGGGTCTTCCGCCGTGGAATGCGTCAAAAGTTGACGAGTAAGCGCGATGCTCTACCTATGCCTGATTTTCAGTCAAATACTAGCCCACAGCAACCGTCTGGGAATCCGTGGTGGAGGTACCTTGGGAAATGGTTTCTGGTGGCTCTGCTAGGTCCTGTGATCGTTGGAGTCGCTGTAGCCTGGCTCACCGGAGTGTTCCAGGAACACCCGCGTCCTCAGAATCCCACCCAGGAAAAATATCTGCGTCCTTTCACAGACTACGGTCATCTGCAGAAGCCTTATCGGGTAGCTCACCGCTACAACAAGGGCGAGTGTCCAGGTCCGTCCTGGATCTCAACTGACCCGGAGAGCATTCGCTGCGGAGCAGGAAACCGAATCTTCGACCCATGCTGGTCCTATGGTGTGGATGCGGAAGCTGTCGCTGTCTGCTTCACCAGCCCTTGGGATCATGACGTTTCAGCCATCGCGCATCCTCGTATGACGAGACTCTGGACCGCCGCCGCGAAGGACTTGCCATGGGCTTTGGAGATCCGCGACCCCTCTCACAAGTCAACACTGCAGTGCACCGCTGCTGGAGGAGCAGCCCTCAGCGTTGCTGGGATGCGGGAGAACTGGGACTGCATTCTGCCTGGTAAGAGGCGTTCTGTAGGCGCTGCTCTCGACGGCATCGCACGCTCCCAGACAAAGCCATGGACCGTTCACTTCTCTCCGAACGATTCGTCCGAAGTCTTGAAAGCAGACATCCTCACCGTCTGGTATTGACACGCCGTACGCGAGTCAAGGGTGCCTGTGCAACTCGCCTACCCCGCTTGGACGGTAAGTCAGGCATGCGCATGGCGTGGCCGGGCCGCCCGCCGTGGTGCAGCGTGGTGCGCGGGCTCGTCCGGGCCGGCGGCCTGGAGACGCTGGAGCCACAGGGAGGCTGCGAGCAGGAGGCCGGTGAAGACGGTCAGGAGGAGGGCGGAGACCCACATCTGCCGACTCCCGGGACTCTGCCAGCCGGTCCAGGCGGTCGATGCCGCCCACACCAAGGCGGCTACCGCGTAGAAGGAGCGGACCCTGCGCAGCTGGCGCACGGCCCGCACGGCCTTGATGCGATCAGTCGTGGATGCCATGCCGGCCCGTGTACCCCAGGGCAGGGGATTCAGTAGGCCGGGTTCACTGCTGAGCCGCTCAGCCTTGCTCCTGCTGCCGGGTGCGGTCCTCGAAGTCACGGCGCACCGCGGCACCCTGATCCTCGATCAGGCCTGCATCGTCGGGGAGGTCCAGGGCGGCGCCGCAATGGCTGCACAGATTCCCGTTCTCCGCGGGCGTGCCGCAGGCTTTACAGAACCGGTTGCCTTCGTTGTCTTGGGTCTTGCGCGTCATGACTCTCCGTACCGGGTGGACAGTGATGCATGCGGAGTACCCGAGGCTTCCTGGTTGATTCTCCGCCCACTGCTTCATTCTGTGGTTGCGATAGACTCTGGAATTGGGTTGCTTCCGCTCTGTGGGTTCTGTGGCCCGCTCGGGGGTGGTCGTCTGCGGGTCTGCATCCGAGACGTCGATCCGATGTCAGGGTGCAGATGCTGTGCCTGCCGTCCCAACACCCTTTGCCGGTCGGCTAGTTGGTGGTGGCTTGGTTGTGGGAGTTGTCGTCCGGCTTGGTGGGAGAGGGGCACCGGAGTGGGTGTGAAGGAAGTCCGTCCTCATCAGCGGGAGGCCGTGGACGCGGTTCTCCGTGCGCTCGAATTGCCTGCAAGATCTACTGTGCCTGAGCGGGGTCTGCGGACGCAGGTGGTCATGGCGACCGGATCGGGCAAGACCCTCGTGGCCGTGCGCAGCGCGGAGGAGCTGCGGGCGGGTCGGGTGCTGGTGCTCGTGCCGTCGCTGGATCTGCTGGCGCAGACCGAGGCCGCATGGCGTGAGGGCGGGCGTACGGGGCCGATGGTCGGGGTCTCGTCCCTGCGGGGGCCGGAGGCGTCGTTCTCGAACACCACGGACGTGGACGAGCTGGTCGCCTGGGTGCGTCCCTTCGACAAGGTGACCGTGTTCGCCACGTACGCCTCCCTCGGGCTCGGCACGTTGGAACACGCGCACGCCGCAGGTCTGCCGGGGTGGGACCTGATCGTGGTGGACGAGGCGCACCGGACCTCCGGCTGGATCGGCAAGCCCTGGGCGGTCGTCCACGACCACACCCGCATCCCCGCGCTGCGCCGGCTGTACATGACCGCCACCCCGAGGTTGTGGCAGCTCGACGACGACTCCGATGCCACGCCGGGCGTGCCGGGTGAGCTGGTGGCGTCGATGGAGGACGATCCGGAAGGTCCGTTCGGGGCCCGCTGCTACACGCTGACGCTGTCGGAGGCGATCGACCGGGGTATCTGTGCGCCGTACCAGGTGGTGTGCCTGGACATCACCGACACCCACCTCCAGGCCGCCCAACTCCTGGGCGAGGACGCACGGTCCGAGCAGGTGCGCGGGGCCCGGCTCGCCGCGCTCCAGACCGCGCTGGTGAAGGCCTCAGCCGAGGAAGGCTTCCGCAGGACGCTCGTCTTCCACCACGTCGTCAGGGAAGCCGAGGCCTTCGCGGCCGGTCTTCCCGACGTCGCCGAGCGGTTGCATGCGGCGGACCCCGCGCTGTATCCGCGCACCCTCTGGGCCGACTGGCTGTGCGGCGAGCACAAGCCACTCCACCGCCGTCGCGTCCTGGACGAGTTCTCCCGAGGGATCGCTACTGACGGTACGGTCGTGGAGAAGACGTTCCTCGGGTCCGTCCGCGTGCTCGGCGAGGGGGTCGACACCTGCGAATGCGACTCCGTGTACTTCGCGGATGTCCGCGGCTCCATGCCCGACCTCGTCCAGGCCGTCGGCCGTGCACTGCGCATCCAGCCCGGCGAGGGCAAGGTCGCCAGCCTGGTCGTACCCGTCCTGCTCGGACCCGGCGAGACCGTCGACAACATGCTCACCTCGCGGGCGTTCGACGGGTTGGCCAAGCTTTTGGAAGCCCTGCGCGCCCACGACGCCCGCGTCGTGGAGGCGCTGGCCGAGCCACAAGCGCGCAGCCGTGTCCGAGGCGTACAGAGCCGATCAGGGGGCGAGGAAGGTGAAGCTGCCGAGGGTGACGGAAGCAACCGGCTGTCGGTGCCGGCTCGGGAGCTACTGAAGTTCAGCACGCCTCGTGACCCTGCGCAGCTGGCGGCGTTCATCAACCTGCGCGTCCTGAACCCCGAACACGCCCACTGGCGGCGCGGCATCGAAGCCGCCTCCCTGTACCAACGGCTCCACGGGGACCTGAAGGTGCCGTTCACGTACCGCGTTCCCGCTGCGGGCGACGACCAGGAGCAGGAGAGCGGTGAGGGGTGGCCGGCCTCGCTCGCCGCGTTCCCGCTGGGGCAGTGGATCGCCGACGCGCGCCGCTTCTACGCCCGCGGGGACATGGACGCCGACCGCATCGCCCAGCTGGAACGGTTGGGCATGGTGTGGTCGCACTACGACGTCGCCTGGGAAGAAGGCCTCGCGGCGGCGCGCGGGTGGGCGGCCGAGAACGGGCACCTGGCAGCACCGACCGATGCCACCTTCCAGGGTTATCGCGTGGGGATCTGGCTGAAGAACGCGCGGGCCGCAGCCCAGCGGGCGCAGAACAACGAGCAGCGGCGGGCCGAGGGGCTGCCCGCGGCGTCGGCGGCCGGGGCACTGCCCCCCGAGCGGCGCGAACAGCTCGACGACATCGACCCCGCCTGGTGCCCCGCCTGGCCCATCGACTGGCAACGCTGCTTCCACCTCACCCGCCAGCACCTCGACACCGGCGGCGCACTGCCGACCGAGCCCGGCGCGGTCGTGCACCAGGGCGAGGACCTGGGGCGGTGGGTACGAGCACAACGACTCGGCTTCGACAACCTCACCACCGTCCAGCAATGGATGTGCGAACACATCCTCGGCATCACACCCGCCACCGATGCCGAGAAACCCAAGCCCCGCACGAGTCAGGCCGACAAATGGGCGATGCACTACGCCGCCGCCCGACAGTACTACCAACGCGAGGGCCACCTCCAGGTCCCCAGGAAGCACGTCGAGCGGATCGTCGTCAGCGGCCGCGCGGACGGCGGCAACAACGACGAGAGCGGCGGGGAGTGGGCGGAACGAGAGATCAAGCTCGGAGCATGGATCAGCAACCAGCGCTCCAGAGCCGCCACCCTGACACCCGAGCGCGTGGAGCAACTGGCCGCCATCGGCATGCGCTGGACCTGACCGCCACCAGAGCCTGCCGACCAGGCGCAGCGGCTGGAGCATGAAGCGTGCATATGGCGTACGGAATGCGTACGTATGTCAGTCGAGTGCACCGCAGCTAGAGCCGACTCCGCCACGTCGTGGCGCAGCGGGCTGAATTACGCTCCCCATTCGCGACAGGGGCGGGTGTTTCTGGTGCCGCAGCCGCGCCGAGGTCCTGCGCAACAGAGGCCTGCTGCCCGGCGGCCCGGACGTGCTGCTGCCCAGGCCGCACAGGCGACGCTTGGAGCTCCCCGAAGGCGCAGAGATCGTGCGCCTCACACCCCGTACCTCCAGTCAGACGGGGTGATCTGCGCCAGGGCGACGTGGAGGCCGTACCTCCGCCGCGCGGCCGTCTGACCGCTACCAGTACGACAAGCGCCGATCCGTGGTGATCGCCTGCCGCCACCCACTACCGCTGCCCACAGCACCGGCTCTACCCGCCCCGCCCGGTGGGGCCCGTCGGATGAGCCCCGCGAGCCTGCTGTGCGCCGAGGACGACGAGACCGCGCTGC
Source organism: Streptomyces albidicamelliae (assembly GCF_025642175.1). Lineage (NCBI taxonomy): Bacteria > Bacillati > Actinomycetota > Actinomycetes > Kitasatosporales > Streptomycetaceae > Streptomyces > Streptomyces albidicamelliae. Next base: position 5,079 of record NZ_CP106796.1, read on the forward strand.
ACGTCGTGCCGTCGGCGACGACATCACCCCCGACACCGCGAGCGTGCTCACGGCCGCGGACGGCACCACGGGGACGTTCACCGCGCACCACGCCGTGATCGCCGCGCTGTTCCCCGCAGAATCGTGAGGTGACGTGACGCGGCCGAACGCTCTGGCGCCGCCTCCGTCACTTCCAGTGCAGCAGGTGCCGGGCGGGTGTTCGGCGCCTCGGTCACCTGCCGGGTCACTGTCGGGATCAGGCCAGCGGTGACCCGTTCGGAGGCGAGGACCCGGGCGATGGGGCGAGCCGTGCGCGGTGATCCACCGTTAGGGGGAATTGGAAGTACAGGATGGAGTGGCCCCGTTCGCGGAGCGTTGAGGGCCGCGAACGCGGCCCTCAGGCCCCTGCTCCGTGCTACCACCGCAACCCGCAGAGGACGACATGTCTCAAGTTCCGGCAGATCTGCGATTCACCCGGACCCACGAGTGGGTCCGGGTGGAGGCTGACGGCATCGTGACCGTCGGCATCAGCCACCACGCCCAGAACGCTCTCGGCGACATTGTTTTCGTCGAACTCCCCAAGACTGGGGTGGTGGTCGCCGCAGGCGAGACGGTCAGCCCCATCGAGTCAACGGAGGGGGCAACGGACGTCTACGCCCCGGTCGGAGGCAAGGTCATCAAGGTCAATACCAAACTCGAATCCCGCCCCAACCTGCTCAACTCGGAACCCTACGCCGCCTGGCTCTTCCGACTGGAGCCCTCCGATAGGAACGAACTCGACAGTCTCGATCTCCTTGACGCCGCCAGCTACACAACAGCGTGCGGCGAATGACCGCAGGCTTCAGGGGCAGAGCGCGACTCTGTTCCTGAAGCCCACCCTCGCCGGGTCCGGCATTCCCCGCCCAGCGCACGACATCCCTCACCGACACCGTCCGGTGTCGGCACGGCGCGCAGACCGGCGCTCCTGGTGCTCGTGGGGCGGTCGGGTGGCGGGGGTGCGGCGACGGGCTCGTAGGGGCGCCACAGTTCTGGCACGCCGTGGCCGCGGTCCCAGTTCGGGGCGCCGGTGAGGGCGACGATGCGGTGCCAGGGGAGGTGCAGGGCGCGGTGCCGGCCGCCCGGCAGCCCAGGTGCGGTGGCCTGTCGGCCTTGTGAACGCCCCCGGGGCCCTGGTCGTATTTGGACTGGGCTGCGGCGACAAGCCGAGTCGTCGACGACCACGACAAACCCGCAGGTCACAACCCGCGCTCCGTATCACTCCGCCGGGGGGCTCTCCGGCTCCTCATTCGGCGGGGCCACCGGCTCCTCCTGCGGCTTATCAGACTCCGCCGGGGGGCTCTCCGGCTCCTCATTCGGCGGGGCCACCAGCTCCTCCTGCGGCTTATCAGACTCCGCCGGCGTGGTCCCCGTCCCCCAGGTCACCACCGGAGGGCCCTCCGGCTCCTCATTCGGCGGCGCCACCGGCTCCTCCTGCGGCTTATCAGACTCCGCCGGCGTGGTCCCCGTCCCCCAGGTCACCACCGCAGGACCCTCCGGCTCCTCATTCGGCGGGCCCTCCGGCTCCACCTGCGGCTCATACGGGTTCGGTGGGGCCTTGGCCGGCCCGTAATGCTGCTGCTCCGGCGGAGGGGCAAACGGGTCTACTTCGGACGAGACGGTGGTCACCTCGGTCGTCGGAGCCGCCATCGCCGTCGTGGCGGGGAGAACGACGCCTCCCGTGACCGCCGCCACGAGGGCCGCGACACCCAGACGGACGGAGTTCTTCCGAATCTTGCGAGCCATGGTTCTTCTCCCGCTGGTAGTGAAGAGGCGCCCACGTGGCGCCCCTCGCCTCGGTTCCAGTAGGCCGGAACCGCCCCGGCGGGGTCATGCCCCCGGATTTCGGGACTTGACACCACCGGGGACGGCCGGAAACCCCGGTCTCCTCTCGACGGACTGCCGGGCAGTCGGCACCGCGAGGAAGTCACGATGTTCGGCGGCTGCTCGTCAGCGGGCTGTCAGTAGAACTGGACGCGGGTGAGGACGATGTGCGGCGGGTCGGCGTCGGCGGCCATGACGTACTCGGCGATGCCGAGCGAGCTCTCCTGGCCGAGCGGCACGCGCCGCTGCTCGGACCTCTTAACTGCCAGCGGGGTTCAAGGGGTTGGGCCTGGTGTCGATGACGTCGAGGTTGTCGACGTCCAGGAGGCGGCTGATGAGTTGGGCGGAGAGTTCCGCCCTGACCTTCATCGCCGCGTTGCCGGCCCGGCTTGCCGCCTGGGCTGCATCAGGCCACCGCGGGTCGTCGTCGGACAACGAGATCAGGGTGGCGATGCGCCTGGTGAACAGATCCAGCGCGTCCAGGATCGCGGTCTGCTCCTCCTCTCCGATTCTGATCTGACTCTCCTGGAAGCCACGCTGGCTCGCCTCGGTGGCCACGATGAGGAAACCCTCACTCACCCCGTCATAGATCGCCTCGCTCACCGCGTTCCTGGCCGCCAGAGCAGCCGTCGCAAAGGATTCGGCATCTACCCGCCGTGACCCTGAGTGCATGTTGAACATGAGCAAGTGCATCCAGTCACCGATCCGTCGGGGGATGAGAGCGACGCGTGCCAGCCGGGCCATACGCCGCTCATCGGCCCTGACGGCTTCAGCCTGCGCCTGCGCCAGTTCGCGCTGCCGTTCGGCTTCCCGCAGGGCTTCCTTCTGGGCCTTCACCGGACCCCAGTACGCGGCACCGGCTGCGATGGCTGCTCCGCCCAACCCACCAAGCAGCCCGTAGAGCGCATCTTGCATGCCCCCGCCTCCAGCCCTTTCGGAAGTCTCCCTGGCACAGTCGTAAAGGGCGCGGTCTTGCCCCACAAGACCGCGTCGCCACATGACCGGCGCCTCTATCACCCTCATGTCCCGCGTCTGCTAGGGAGCAGTCTCTGGCCGCTCGTGGCGCGGTGGTGCGGGCCTCCACGGTTGTCCTCGAAGCCGCGGGCCTGCCGCCGCCCCGGCTCGGGGCAGCGGCAGGGACCTGCCCGGCTTCTGGCCGAGAGCAGGACCCGGCTCCAGGGGTCGCCGATCTGCGAGCAAAAGCTCAAGTGTCAGCCCCGCGGGGTGTACCAGGGCACCAGGCGCAGCAGGAGGTCGAGGGTGTTGCGGGCGGCCGTGCGGGTGGTGGCGGTGGAGGCGAAGGCCGCGGCGAGGGCGAGCGTGGCGGTGAGAGCGCCCAGCACGGCCGCAAGGACGACCAGGAGGCGCACCAGGTAGCCGGGGGAAAGTGCGTGTAATTCCTGCCCGAGCTGGGCGTGCCCCGCCCTATCTCTCAGCGTCACCGCCCGGTGTGGAAGGGCGTCCATCTCGAAGGCGGACTTCGGGTGCCGGGCCTGCGCCACGATGACGCTCATGACGCAGGCACACACCGCCGCGAGATGTGACTGAGCGCCCCACTTGGCCCCCCTGAGTGCCATGGTTGGCCGCAGAGTGGCGATCGCAATGGCGATACACCGTCCAGACGAGAGCGCCAAGTGGCAGGCTCGCGCCATGGCAGATGACATCGTGGGGAGTCAGGTCGCCGACCTTCAGGCCAACTGCGAAGAACAAGCCCGGAAGAACCGCTTCCGTCGGCAGTTCTGGCGACTCACCCATGCCGCGCTAGGACTGCCGGCTGCCGTGCTGGCCGGGATCTCGGGAGCAACGGGACTCTCTTCCGCAGATGCCCGTATTCCAGCGGCTGTACTGGCACTCGTAAGCGCCGGCCTTAGCGCTGCTATCGCCTTTCTGAAGCCGGAGGTACATCAGCGAGCGGCTCACGCCCGCCGCAGGGCCTACCTGGCATTGGAGGTCGAGGCCCGCTTCGCACTGACACAGGCTGCATCCAGCGGCGAACCCGTACCACTGACCGTCTACAGGAATCTGCTGGAGCGCCGAAGGATGATCATCGCAGGTCAGCTTGACGAACTTGTGCAGCGGGTTGCTGTGGGAGGAGCACCCCCCGAGGGGGAAGCCGGCGAATGAGGAGTCTCGTGCCGACTGAGGCGCTCAGCCACACGAGACTGGCCTAGCCGCCCACGAGCCCGGGCCATGAGGGACCGAACATGTCCGCGTACGGATTGGGTTCTCCCGTGTCCGCGTCGATGCCGGCCGCCAGGAGGCGTTGGGCCTCCCGGACGTGCACGAAGCGCCGTACGCCGTCTTCGTCCGCCCACATGGGGTCGATCGCACCGCGGAAGAGACGCACAAGGTACTCGAGCATTCCGCAGTCGTGGACGCTCCAGCCGAGATCGCCTCGACTCCATACTGCCACCGGCCAGCGCCCGGGATCCGGCTCGTCGGTCACCCAGCACAGCAGGTCGGCACGCGCGTTCACGCCCCAGGCGATGACCGGCGGTATGGCCGGCGAGCCATAACCCGCCGGGGGCTTCTCCGGCCACATCCGCCGCGCCTCGGCCGTCTCCGCCGCCATGGCGCCGGAGGGGACAGATCCTTCGGCCGGGCCGGGGACGAGGAAGGTGAGGAACGCGTTGGTCTCACCGTCGCCGTACGTGGCCACGAACTCCTTGTAGTCCTGAGGGAACGTGATTCCCCAGACGCGCTCGACCTTCTGCCAGTCAACCGAGTCTCCCGCCCCGTCATGAGGCGGCATGAGATCCCGAAGTTGGGTGATTAGCGCTTGCTCGTCCATGAATCCTCCTTTTCCCCGCTCTCAATCACGGCGTTCTCGCGAGAGGCACAGGAAGCCCCGCCGACCATGGTGGTCTACGGGCCCTCCGCCCCGGCGCTTAGGGTGACCGGGTTGGTCCTGCCGCTTGCACCGGCAGGACCACCGTCAGAGGCTGCCGAGTTGGGGCGCGAGGCTGAGCTGATCCAGTCGTCGTCCGCTGTCCTGAAGGCGGTACGGCAGCGGGCGGCGCGGGTCGTCCCGCCCACAGCCGCCGGCCATGGCGCCGTCCCGGGGGCGGAGTGGGACGAGGCAGAGGCCCAGGCAGGCGCCGTCGCCACCGTGGACGAGCGGCTGCAGGCCCTGTCCGTGCTGCTCGACGCCTGCATCACGTCCGGCGACGTCGACCGCGCGGTATACCTCGCCCGGACGCTGCGCACGGCGGCCGCCGCCCTGGAGGCCCCATGGACGCGCTGTGCCGACGTCCAGCGCCTCACCTGCCGGAGCTAAGCCAGTGGTGCAGGGCTTGGTGCACCCTGTCGGGCAGTACGCTGAGCTCTTCGATCGCTTCCCGGTCCCCTGGCCAGGGAGCGATCCCAGCAGCGGTCAGCACTGCGTACAGGTTCAGGCGCCGCAGGTCTCGAGGATCAAGGCGGCAGGCAATGCGGTCTGCGGACTTGGGCGGCGCCAGCAGGAAGTCCTCCACCGGGATGTCGTCCCGTGCTTGATCGGTTGATGCGGTCGTGGTCTGCATGATCTCGCTCCGTTCTGCCTATGCTTCGTTCACACGCCTGGCACCTCTCGCACCCCTGGCGCCGCGTGTGCTGTCCACTTGGTTCGCTACCAGCCCTGACCCCTCTTGCGCGGCCGACGCCCCTTGACCCCGTGACAGTGATCGGCACCAAGGACAGTCCATTTCCGCCCAGCCCTCGCAACGATCGCCACTGAGGCCATAGGCGTCCGCCGGCCAGTGACGGCTAGAAAGGGGATCGGGGACGAAGAACCCAGCCGTCGCCAGAAGGGCACGAATCAGGCGGCGCAGGCGCTTTTGGAGGCGTCCGCGGTGCGCGCCCTTCGCCTCGTCAGTCACCGACGCCGCGTCCCGGTGGCCGGCGTTCGTCGGCCAAGCGCTGTGACCGAGGCTTCGCAGCGCCGGCGCATTGCCCCTTGCTGGCCAAGACATGCCCCCAGCGTTTTACCGGCACCGGGCACGAAAGCGTAAACGTACACAAGCTCTCCCCGCAGGGCATGGGCGCAACCCTCCTGCGGCCACAGGCCGTTAGCAGGTCTTACGCAAAGGCGGTTACGACCGGCTGGCCGCACACCCCACCCTCACCACCGACACGCCAGGCACGCGCAGTACACGAGCGCTGTTACGCATCACCCATAATTCCGTGACTCTTAACTTCATCTTCCACGTACATCCCGAATGCACCCTTTGATACCCCGTCAAGCCGTACCACCTCCGCGAACGCTGCTCGTCAGTCCCACCCTGCCGCCCAGCCGACACCCGAAAGTGGGTGACAGCCGTCCGCACCCGGCCTTGGTGGCGACAGCGGCGCCACAAGCTCTGCGGTGGCTGCCGCGCTCCGTTCGCTGGCCAGCGTGCTGACTGATCATCTAGGCAGCTGCAGTCCTGACCAGGCAGAGCCGCATGGCGAGGAGGATGACCCAGGGAGGGCCAGGGAGGCGGCGCGGCCACCGCGCGACGTTCACCCAGATCGCAAGGATCACAAGGGCTGCGGCCAGGCAGCCGACGCCCGCCAGCACCCCGCCGACCGTCCACGGCCGGGAAGGCGCCTCGCACGCCGAGCCTGAATGGACCGGGCCCGGCGTCCCGTTCAGGGGCAGAGCACCCGGCGCTTACTCATCGTGCATACCTCCCGAGTCCTGCTGAGTTCCGGAATCCTGTTGCTCTGTGCCCGGGTCCTGGTGCTTGGTCCCGGGTTCTTGGTGCTGGACCCCGGGTTCTTGGTGCTTGGTCCCGGGATCACGCTGCTGGGTCCCGGGTTCCTGTTGCTTTGTGCCCGGGTCCTGGTGCTGGGTTCCAGGACGGTCTGGACGGTCTTGCGGATCCGATGCACCGTCCCCACCCTTCGCGCACTGATCCGCCGTCGTGGCCTTGTCGATCACTCCATCACCGTTGGTGTCCTCACCCACTACATCGATCTTGCCGTCGCCGTCGCTGTCGTGGGCCATCGTGTCCACTACACCGTCGCCGTCGCTGTCGGTGTACATCGTGTCGATCACACCGTCGCCGTCGCGATCCGCACATACCTGCGCAGGGGCGGCTGAGACCTCCGCGACTGGGCCAACGCTCACCCCCAGGGCCATCACGACCGCCGCTGCGCCACAGGCCATAATCCGGCACTTCATCGTGGCCTCCACTCCTCCAGGAGTAGCCCCGACGTGCCTGGCAAGCGCGTCGGCGCTGCCTCTCTTCCATGCTGCGCTGCGCACGAAGGCAGTGTCGAGGCTAAGTCGTGGAGAGGATCTAACCCCGGGACCCGTGAGGCACCGACGGAAACCGACGCTTCCCAACACCCTGACCTGCATGTCTGACCTAGAGCACGATCTTATGGCCCTAATTCGGGACGAAGAGCTGGCCGTCTTGCGTGCTCGCCCCGAACTGGAACGTCGCCCCGACCGACGAGGTCTGGGCCGTCCTCGAGCGCACGCCGCCCGGCGGGGGCCCTGCGGCAGCCTCGCGGGAGCTGCGGCCGCTGCGCTGGGGCCTGGTACCGACCTGGGCGAAGGAGCCGAAGATCGGCGCGCGGATGATCAACGCCCGGGTGGAGACCGTGCACGAGAAGCCGGCCTTCCGCCGCGCGTACCTCAAGCGCCGCTGCCTGCTCCCCGCAGACGGCTTCTACGAATGGCAGCCGCACAAGGACCCGGCCACCGGCAAGGCACGCAAGCAGCCCTACTTCATCCACCCCGAGGACGGCCAGGTGATGGCGCTCGCCGGGCTGTACGAGTACTGGGGCGACCCGGCCGTCGCCCAGGACGACGACCCGGCCGCCTGGCTGATGACCTGCACCATCATCACCACCGAAGCCACCGACGCAGCCGGCCACGTCCACCCGTGCATGCCTCTGGCCCTCACCGCCGACCACTACGACGCCTGGCTCGACCCCACCCACCACGACGCCGACGAACTGCGCGCACTCCTCGGCCAGCCCGCCGACGGGCACTTCGACGCCCGCCCCGTCTCCACGGCCGTCAACAACGTCCGCAACAACGGCCCCCACCTCCTCGACCCGGTCAGCATGTAGCTACGACCAACGGTGCAGGTAAAGGCGGGCGAATAGCGGTGGCTTGCCGGCGGCACCACTGTGCCCTCGCCGTACGTTTCGTGTACCAGACGCGTCGTGTGCTCCGCCCCTCATATGCAAGAGGGTGCCTGCTAAGCGGCTGGAGGACGCCACGGACCTGCGTGCCAACCGCGCGCAGGAGGCGATCCCCGGCTCAGCACGACGCGTGCACGGGGATGGCCGCATTACGCGCGTCGGCGCGAGCCGGTCGATCGAGAGAGGCACATCCCCAGTGGGCTGCGCGGCGGCCGGTTCAGCGGACAGGAGAGCTGCGCCACACGGCGCTGCTAGCGGAGCGGAACCACATTCTCGGCCTGGGGACCCTTGGGCCCCTGGGTGATGTCGTACTCGACGGCTGCCCCCTCCGCCAACTCCTTGAAGCCGGTCGTCTGGATGGCGGAGAAGTGGACGAACACGTCCGGGCCGCCGTCGTCCTGCTGGATGAAGCCGAACCCCTTGTCGGCGTTGAACCACTTCACGGTGCCAGTTGCCATCAGTGCTGGTCCTTCTCCACACGGGCCGCACACGCAGCCATCCCCGATGATGCCCGTCCGTGGGGCGCACCCGGCGCGGGCACGCCCACCGGAGACGAGGGGCTCCACGGATCAGCGACACTGCTGTGGGACCCGGCGGCCGCGTCCAGCCGATGCGCACGGCCGCCGGGCCCCGTTGCCACTGCTCCCCCTACGGTGGCGGGAGAGGGCCCGGCGCAGGCACCGGGTCAGGCCGGGCGTACGCCCGGACCTGATCCGCGGCGGTGGTGGCAGTATGGGTGCGTGGTGTGGTGGGCGCGGTGGTCTTGGGCGGAGCTGTTGGGCGACGAGTTCGCCGGGGTGTATTCGCGCAGCCGGCCGTCCGCCGTGCCGAAGATGCCCAGCGGTTCGTCGGTGCTGTCCCCCTCCAGCTCCAGCCACCGGCGCAGCGTTTCGCTCTGGCCGCGGGTGATTTCCTGTAGTACCAGCCGGGGCGGGTCGGCGCCGGGCCGGTCGGCGCCCGTCCTGCCTACGGCGGGCGCCGGGGCGGTCATCCAACGAAGGGGATCGTTGTCCTCGCCAACCCAGGCCAGGGCGTAGGCGTCCGTTCCCAGTCAGGCCAGCCACCTGGGGAAGTCGTCGGCGCGGGAGTCCTGCTCGCTCATCACAGCGCTTTCTGCTCGGCGAAGGGGACGCCGCGCGGCGTGGGCAACGGCGGCTACCGGCAGCTTGCCTGCACCCCCACCACCCGCCCGGGCGGGTGCCCGGCCCGTTCCGCCTGGCGGGACATGACGCAGTCGAGGCTGGCGCAGTTGTCCCGCGGGGCGGCCCGCGCGCGGTGACCGCCGGCCGGACTGCAGGCCCGGTACGACCCCTTGGCTAAAGGCATCCCGGCTCGCCGTGGGTGACCAAACCGTGTCAGGGACTGCTCCAGCAGCTCCAGATACTGGCGCAGGTCCCCGGGTCAGCGTTGGCCGGTGCGGCGGCGCTGGGGGCGCGGCGGGCGCCGGCCCGAGCGGCGGCCGGGAGCCGGAGCACCGTCGGCGGGGGCCGTGTCGGGTGAGGAGAACCCGCCGGGGACAGCCGCCCGGGCGGGAGCCGGCACCGCGGCGGCGGGCTGCTCGGCCGTGCGGCGGGGACGGGCGGCGCGGGCGGCGACGGTGGCGTGCGGGATCAGCGGTGCGCAAGCCGCGCAGACTTCCTCCACGCTCCACACCTGGCCCACGGTCGGATCGTGCCTGACGATCAGCACGACCGAACCGGCGCAGTGCACCGGCTCGGTGTGGGCGGAGCACTGCTGGGAGCCGCAGTGGCACCAGGCGTTGGAGCGGACGGTGGCCGCCTTCGCGTGGGCGGCGGCGTGCTGCGCGGCGAACGCGCGCCGCGCGGCCAGGTCCTTTGAGCGGGGCGGCATCCGGCAGGCCGCGGTGGTGCAGGAGACGGTGGCGGAGCGGTCACTGTGCCCAGTGAGCCGGATCGTCCAGGCCCGCCCGGGAACGCGCTCGGTGGAGGTTGCAGGGTGCGCGGTGGTCACGCAGTGCCGTCCGTTCCTAGAGGAAGAGGTCCAGATTCAAAGACCACTATGTGCCACCCGTCTGCCACGAGGGCAAAGGGATTGTTCCCGCGGCCGGGTGTTCGCACGCAGCACGGCGGGGTTCAGGAGGGATGCCACTTAGCCGACGCGGCAGCCAGGCGCCCGGGCGGAGCCGGTCGGTCGGCCGAGCGGCGCTGAAGACAGTCGGCATCTTGGACGCGCCGGGGTTGTGCGCTGACACTTACCTTCAGGTTCGTCAGAGTTTGCGCATGGTGCAGATTTTCCTCGCTTCGGTTACCGCGCTCGTCGCCGTGGTGGGTCTTGTCCTGAGCTATCAGGGTCACCGCGACATTCAGAAGCAGCGGGGCCTTACTCAGGCATCCATGCTCGACCTCCGTGTGAGGCTGGATCCGTCGTCGCTGCATGATGGCTGGGCCGTTCCTCACGTGGTCGTCGCGAACCAGAGCAATCAGCCTCTTCAGACCGTGCGCGTGCTGTATCACGAAGACGTTGTCACCGAGGTTCCCGTGCTTCCCACAGGCGAGATGACCTTTGCGCTACCGCCCTTGGACTCCACACTCCCAGGGCTGCCGCCTACGGGCCTTGTGCTGGGTAATTTCTTCGTCGAGTTCACCGACTCCGCAGGCACCCGCTGGCGCAGAGGGGGCCATGGCAGCTTGCGGCGCGGCAGCCTGAACAAAGCCCTCGGTACCTGGAAATGGGCAGTGCCCGAGGCACCACTTGTCGCGGCCGCTGCGCCTGACCGCGTCTCGTCTTCGCCGCCATACGGGGGGACTTCGTCACCACCTGGGGCGCCGGCCCCCTCTAGGCAACTGGCGCGGCGAGTGAGCCGAGGCCGCAGGCTTGTGCGATGGCTGGCATGGCAGTCGAACAGGATGCTCGTGTGGATCCGTCGTGTACCGCCCGCTGTCCTGGCGGTGTTGTCTGTCGGATTGCTCGTCGCGGCTGCCCTGCTGTTCCTGGCCACGTGACCCCGCCGGCACTGCGTCATTGGATCGGGGGCCGGTGGCCGGGACGGTGCGCCCCCGGCAGCGGCTGACGCAGAGGCGGGGTGGGCGACAAGAGGGCGGCGCGTTCGGCGGCGGCGCGGGCCCTATCTGTTCCAGGCGGTGTTGGACGCGGGCGTGGGTGTAGAGGTCGATGGCGTCGGTGAGGTGGTCCCACTCTTCGCCATAGAGGCCCTGGGGGCGCGGGCCGAGGACGTCGGGGCCGGCGCGATGGTGGCGGCGCCGGTAGTCGCTGAGGGCGGTCAGCGGCTTGGTATAAGTGCGCTGCTCCTGCATCCAGGGCTCCGGCAGGCTTTCGCCGGCGAGGACGGCGGCCAGGGCGCGCCGCGCTGTGCGGGCGTCGAGTGCGCCGTAGGTAAGGGGTGCGACGCCGAGGGGGTCGCGCAGGGCCGGGTGGTCGGGCAGGGGCCCGGCGGGCGGCGGCGCGTCGAGGTGGTCGAGGGCGGCCTCGACGACGACGGCGGTGGGTGCGTCCGACGGCGGGGGGGGCAGCGGGCGGCGGCATCCGGTCAGGGCCCGAACGCGTGCGTCCAGGTCGTCCCACGCCGCGGCATCCTGCGGGGTGTCGGGGCGCGGACCCAGTCCGGGCATCGCGGTGATGGCGTGGCGGCTGCGCCACAGTTCCACCAGGGCGGCCGTGATGGCCCAGCCGTGGCGGCGCCTGAGGGCAGTGGCAGGCGGCGGGCCCAGGCGGGCGGGTTGGTGGCGAGGGTGTGGCCACGGTCGGCCAGCGAGCGGGCCAGGATGCGGTGGCGTTCGGCGAGGTGCGTGGTCCAGTGCGCGGGGGTGTCCGGATGGAGCAGAGCGTGCCGGTCGGCGACCCAGTCCGGGGTCTCCCCGCGGTGGGTGGGCCGGTGGGGCGCGTGGTCGGGCAGCCGCTCGCGCAGCCGCAGCTCGGCATGGATCTTGTCGGAGACGGCGTCGGCGCGGGCCAGTGCCGCGCGCGCGAACCGTCGGCGCTGGGCCGTGGTGGCGCGCCGGGCGGTGAGGGCGCGGCGCAGCTGCGCCTCGCGGGTGAGGGCGGCGATGAGGTGCCGGGCGGTGTCGGAGAGCAGGGTGTGGCTCTCCTGGGCACGCTGCATCTGCCGGCGGAGAGCGGCGAGTTGGCTGGCGAGTTCGTGACGGGAGAGGTCGCCCATCGGGCGCTGGCCCCAGGCGGGATGGGTGTGGCCGGCGCGGCTGGTGACGGGGCCGGGCAGGTGGGTGAAGGCGGCGTCGGCGGCCTTGAGGGCCTCCCGGGCCACAGCGCGGTGGGAGGCGGCGAGCCGGTCCAAGGTGTGGAGCTGGGCCAGGGTGAGGGTGGCCAGCGGCCGGTCGGGCTCGCACAGGAGCGGCGCGAGCGACCCCCCTGGTGCCCTGCCTGGCCGATCGACTGGCAACGCTGCTTCCACCTCACCCGACACCACCTGGAAGCCGGTGGTGCGCTGCCTATGACGCCGGGCGACGTCGTGCACCAGGGCGAGGACCTGGGGCGGTGCGCTTCGTCGCACCGGAGTCACCGCAGTAGGGAGAGTCGTCCCATACTCGGGCGGGCGCTCCTTTGGAGGACAGCCCTTTGGGTATACGCGTGGCTCAGTGGTTGGTGAGATCGCCCCGCTGGATCTCATCCAGCGGGGCGGAGCGCTGCGAAGGGTGAGACTCGGGTGCGGGCGAGGGGTCTGTCGGTGATCCAGGCATCGAGGCGGGTGAGGGCGACGCGAGTGAGCTGATTGGCCCACCGTCGCTGGATCGGAGGCTACAAGCCCGAGTTCACGACGGTGATTCGGTCACTCCCAGGACCAGCCCTGGTTGGCCGATCCGTCGCAGCGGAATTGAGCGGCCTGGGCCCCCGTGGCGGTACTGGCTCCGGAGATGCCCAGGCACAGGCCGCTCTTGCGGTTCTTGAGTGCGAAGTGGTCTCCGTCGTAGACGCTCCAGTCCACGGTCCAGTCCTGGTTCAGGTCGCTGGAGCCGTTCGCGATAATGGCGGTGGCACCGGAGGCGGTGCTGGCACCGTTGATGCCGAGGTTTCTCCCGGCGCCGAAGTTCTCGAACGTGTAGTAGCCGTCGAAGATGTAGGTCTCCCACGTCTGCAGGGTGGTGCCGCTGTCGTAGGGTTGCTGGGTGACCTTGGCGCCGTTGGCCGTGCTCGCAGCTTGCACATACTTTCCGGACTTGAGGTTTTTGATCCGCGAAGCGCCGACGGCGGCCAGTTTGGCCGGCTTCGGCTCGCTGGTCTGTGGCGCTTCTGCGTGAGCGAGCGCAGGACTGGCTAAGGCCAGCAGCGCTCCCGCGATCGTCGCCGCAACTGTGGTCCTGCTACGTGTTGTGCGCATGGCACGTTCTCCCTGTGTCGTGTCGGCACTGTTGCGGTGCACCGGTGCAGAAGCTGGGTAGTGCGGGCGTTCCAGTCGTCACCCCCTTGTGCGGGGTGGACCGGAACGCCCGCCGGCCGAGCGACTCAGGGGTTGAACAGGGCCCAGCCCTGGTTGGCCGATCCGTCGCAGGCGAACTGCGCGGCCTGTGCGCCGTTGGCCGTACTGGCTCCGGAGATGCCAAGGCACAGGCCGCTCTTGCGGTTCTTCATTGCGAAGTAGCCGTCGGGGTAGCCGGCGACCGGCACAAGCTTCCAGTCCTGGTTGGCGTCCCCGGCGCCGTTCGCGATGATGGCCGCCGCCCCGGAGACGGTGCTGGCACCGTTGATGCCGAGGTTTCTGCCGGCAGGGACGTTCTCAAAGCTGGTGTACGGGCTGTCGTTGACAGCAGTCCAGTTCTGGAGCGGGTTGGCGGAGTTCCCCGGCTGCTGAACGACTTTGGCGCCGTTGGCGGTGCTGCTGGCCTGGAGGAACTTCTTGGACTTGAGGTTCCCGATCCCGATACCGGAGGCCTTGATACCGAAAAGGTTGCCGTGGAGCACCTGTGAGGACGGTATGGGTTGGCGCCAGTCGGTGTGCTGCGGCGACTCGGCGTGTGCGACCGCCGGAGCGGCAACCGCCATCAGCGCGCCGGCGAGGACCGCGGCTACGGCACTCGACATTCCCCCGTCTGTTGGGTTGTGGTCGATGGTGCCTGGCAGCACTCAACCAGCCTGCGACGAAGGTTCGCTAGCTCGTTCGAATAGTTGGGCTGGAAGTGTTCTGCTGGACGAGGCATGTCGGCTGTGCCCGCGGGCGCATTGAGGCTGATCAACCCATGTGGCGGACTGGCCCGCATCAACGGCCCACCATCGGCTTGATCTTGAGGTAGCCCTCCGCCGCCCGCGGCTCCGGCCTCTTACCGGCTGGCCGGGTCATGGAGAGGGATGTGGCCCGATTGCCTGCACGAACGCAAAGTAGAGCCACCCTGGCCGGATCCGAACCGTGTCGATCCGTCTGTTGAACCCTTGAGCCGGACGTCACGTACCGATCGCAGCGGGTGACACTGGTGCCGCCCTCCGTACCGTCATGCGATCGGGGTCGGTGGTCACTCGCAAAGGTCGCATGTGCGGCGCCTGCCGAGGCGAGACGTGCGGCGAACGCGGTGCCCAGAGGAAGGGTTGAACTTTACAGTGGATTCGAGTCATCCGGTCAGCAGTTCTCTCGACTTGGCCGCTCCGATGAGGCAGGAGGCGGGGCCGAGCGGTGCACAAGGCCAGCGGCAGCTGGTGGGCCTGGATGGTCTGCGTGGCCTGGCGGCCTTGTATGTGGTCCTGTTCCACTGCTGGCTGTACACCTTCCCGGGATACCCCGACAGCTCGGCGCCTCCGTGGCTGGAGCCACTCATGTTTGGGCGTCTGGCCGTCGTTTTCTTCCTGGTGCTGTCCGGCTTCTCCCTGGCGATCTCTCCGGCCCGTCATGGCTGGCGGTCGGGCGGCGTCGGTCGGTTTCTGCGCCATCGCGCCTGGCGCATCCTGCCTCCGTATTGGGCAGCGCTGGCCATGAGTCTGATGATTTCCTGGCTGATCGTGCCGGCATCGCACTCCGGCCCGCCTACTGGCACGTCAATCCTGGTGTATGGCCTCGTCGCTCAGGACACGTTCACCGCCCCCACACCGAACGGCGCGTTCTGGTCGATCGGAGTGGAAGTCGAACTTTATCTCCTCTTCCCCCTTCTTCTTTTTGTTCGGCGACGCATGGGTGCAGCGGTGCTGGTTGCGTGCGTGACGATTCCGGTTGTCACCCGTGGCCTGGCGGCAGCAAACGCATCTCCTGTGGAAGGCGAAAACTGGCTCGCTCCACATCTCGCTCCCGTGTTCGTCGCAGGCCTGGTAGGCGCCGCAGTCGTCACCGCTTCAGACAGAGTCAAACGCCTGCCGTGGGGATGGTTCGCTGTCCTGGCCGCCCTGCCCGTCGTAGCTCTCAGCGCCATGCAAGGTTCTGTCTGGACCGTGAAGCACTATTTCTGGATAGATCTCGCGAGCGCTCCCGCCATGTCGATGCTGCTCGCTGCGGTCGCCACCGGCAGACCCGCCATCCTTGTGCGGCTCCTGACCACGCGCCCCATGCGGAGTCTCGGCAGCTTCTCCTACAGCCTCTACCTGATTCATCTACCCATCGTCATGACCGTAGTTCGCCGTGTGGCGCCTCTCTTCGTCCCGCCAGGTCTGCCGGTATTCTGGTTCACGCTTATCGTGGCCCTGCCGGTCTCGGTTCTCGGGGCATGGCTCTTTTCCAAGATCTTTGAGGTGCCCTTCAAGCGGAACAGGTCATGGAGGTCCCTCATCGGAGATCTGTCGCGGCCGTCAGCACAGACAATAGGAACGGACTCCCCGGATGACGACGCCGGTCTGCACGTCACCTCCGAAGCGGGCGTAAAAGAAGTCCACCACTACGGCCACCACCGGTAGCCCTGGACGACAATTCGCCGCACTGGATGGATCCCAGTGAAGTCTTCGAACGCGAGCTACACCGCCACCCTCGGCGGCCGGGCAGTGGCTGGGCTGGCCCGCTGCCGGTGGAAGGGCGCAACGGTCTCCTCCCACAGCTTCCAGGCATTGGTGCAGCCCTCGCCCCAGCGGCCGTCGAGGTAGGGCTTGTCCTCGTCCAGGATCGGGGCCCAGTCTGCCACTGGCCGGTGAAGAGGTCTTCCGGGTAAGTCAGGCCGAGCTGTCGCTGGATCGAGCGCCTGCTGTGCCCCGCTTTGATCAAAGGGTGGATCGTGGCATGCCGGGCCCTGGTGCGGTCGGCGAAGCGACTGCTGGTCGTCTACCGCAGGGTCGCAGATTCTGCTGGCGGAGCGGGTTCTGCCTCAGTTTGCCGGGCCGGAGCCATCCGGGGCGGTGTCGAGGCGGAGGCTGCGCAGCACCCCTTCGGGCAGCCGGAGTTGCATCCTGGTGGTCCTACCGAGCGCGCACCGCAGCGCCGGCAGGCGCGCGCGGACGAGGTGCCTGCCGGGAGCGCAGCGGCGAGGTGGCTGATCATTTCACGGACCCGGCTCCTCTCACCGAGTACGACGGCAGCCTGTGCTGTCGCTGCGGTGCAGGTGCTGCAGGCGTCGACGAGTCGCCGCCCGGTCCTCTCCTGTGTCACCGGAGGCGCTGGTAGAGCGTGACCCGTCGGCCCCGGACCTGTTTGTCCGCCACGACGGTGAAGTGGGCGGCCAGCACGGCGGTTTTGGTTCTGTCCCGGTCCGCGGAGACCGGACGGGAGACGCGGGATGCGTCGGTGACGAGGAGTATGCGCCGGTGCGCCAGCATCGCGGCGCGTATCCGTCGCGGACCGGCCTCCTCGCCCTTGAGCGTCCCGGACTCCACAGGGCTCTCGGCGAGCGCGAGATCCCGCAGTCCAGCGAAGTCGCGGGGGGAGACCAGTGCGGTGTCGCGCCGGGCCGCCGGGATGAAGAGGACCCCGTCGCCGGGCCTCTTCCACTGCCGTACCTCACCGGACACCGACAGCACGTCGTCGACCCGGCTGCCAGGGCACCGCTTCGCCAGGGACTGCGGCATCAGTGCCAGCACCGCCACCACGAGCGCCAGCGGGACGAGCCACTGCGAGCCACGGGGGAACCGGGGTGCGGCCGCACGCACAGCTGTGGCCAGCGCCGTGCCGATCAGCAGGGCAAGGCCCAGCATCGAGAAGAGCACATAGCGGTCCAGGAACATGGGTTTGACGACGGAGATCCCGATGAGGGCGAGTTGGGGGACCGCCAGCAGCGGCAGCCCGACGGCCGCCACCGACGGCCGCCCCTTCTCCGGTCCGTCCAGCACTGCGCAGAGTCCGCCGATCGCCAGCAGGACCGCCGGGCCGATCAGCATGTGCCACGTCAGTGGGGGGATCCAGGAGACCTGGTCGGACTGGCTCCGGCTGAAGAGGATCAAGGGCGAGGCGGCGGTGGCTGCTGCCGCGGCGGCCACCGTCCAGCGTACGAGGGTCCTGCGTCCGGCCCTCGCCCACATGAGCGTCGCCAGGTGTGCGGGCAGGATCAGCAGGGACAGCCAGTTCAGCAGCGCGCACAGCAGGACGGTGCCCGAGTACGCCAGCCAGCGGCCCTTTGCGCGGCGTTCGCCGAACGCGGTCACCAGCAGCAGCGTCGAGACGCCGGCCCCGGCCGTCACCAGTGCGTACGGACGGCCCTCCTGAAGGTAGAACTGCACGGCCGGCAGCAGCCCGAAGGCCAGCCCTCCCCCGAGGCCGGCCCACACCCCGGCCAGGCGTTGCCCGATGGCCGCCACGCAGACGGCGGCCACTGCCATGGCCAGGACCGACGGCAGCCGCAGGGTGGTGGTGCTCGCCCCGAAGCAGGTGAACAGCCCGTGCATCAGCAGGTAGTACAGCCCGTGCACGACGTCGACGCGGCCCAGCATGTGCCAGATTTCGGGGACGGACCGCAGAGCCACCTGCCAGGTGGCGGCCTCGTCCCGCCAGACGCTGTGCTGCCGGGACAGGCCCCACAGCCCCAGCGCGACGGTCCACGGCAAGGGGATCAACCACAGGGGTATGCGGAGTCGGGCGACGGTGACGTGACGGTCCATTCAGGCGGCCATGGCTTCGTTCTGGAAGGCGAACACGGAGTCGCACCGGTCGCGGACGCGGTCGTCGTGGGTGGCTATGACCACCGCGCAGCCGGCCTCGCTCATCTCCCGGAGGATGTCGACGACCACCGTGGCGTTGTCGTGGTCGAGGGCACCGGTCGGCTCGTCGGCGAGAACCAGGCTCGGCTGCTTGACGAGGAGCCGGGCGAGCGCCACACGCTGCTGTTCGCCGCCGCTGAGGCGGTGGACCTTCTCGGTCTGCCGACCCGCCAGGCCGACGCGGTCGAGGGCCTCGGCGACAGCGGCGTCGCTGCGGTCGCGCAGGGATCGCCGTGGTGCGGCCGCGACCTTCAGGTTCGCCGCCACGTCGGCGTTCTCGATCAGTGCGTAGTTCTGGAAGAGGTATCCCAGGACGTCACGGCGGAACAGTCGGCTCTCGCGCGGACCGAACCCGGTGATGTCCTTCCCCTCGTACAGGATTTGCCCCGAGCTCGGCTTGTCGAGCAGGCCGATGCAGTTGAGGAGGGTGGACTTCCCCGAGCCGCTCGGGCCTACGAGGGCGACCATCTCGCCGCGGCTGACGCTGCGGGTGACGTCGGACCACAGGGTCCGGGTGCCGAAGGTCTTCGACAGCTTGACGATTTCGATCACGGGAGTGCTCCTGCTGGGCGGAGGGAGCGGGCCTGGTGCGGTGCTCACGCGTCGGCCACCCCCTCCTTGACGATGCGCCGGTGGAACGCCCGGAGAGCGAGGAGAACGGCGCAGAATTCGACGGCGACCAGCCCGGCGATGGTGGCGAGGTCCAGTGCCGTGATGTGGACGGGGGGGTAGGGGGCGGGGATGCCCTGGGCTGTGATGTCCTTCAGGTCCTGGTTCTGCTGCCAGGCCCGGATGGGCACCCACCAGGCCAGGAAGAGAGCCAGGAGTCCCTCGACGGCCAGAATGTTGCGGTGGATCGAGGTGAACCGCCAGCCGTTGATGTGCTGCGCGAATATCGCGTCCGCGTTCTTGCGCGCATGGATGACGCAGACACCGAGTCCGGTGATGAGGAGGACGCCCACCGCCGCGACGAGGTCGAAGAGCTGCAGCCGGAACTCGTTGCGGGCGTCGCGCAGCAGCGCGGCGGCGTTCTGCCCGACCGGGTTTACGGCTGCCACGTAGGTCTGCAGTCCGCCGTCGTGAGTCGCCATTGCACGCAGCACGTCCGCGGGGTCGGGGAAGACGATCCCGTCCTGCGTCGCGAACGTGGTGTACGCGTCGTCGGTGAGGATCCTCGAGCCGTCGGGCACCACGACGAGGACGGGGTCGCGCACCAGCGTCCGGTCGTCGTCGGGGGTGTACGCCATGTTGGGGCTGAGGTTGCCCGAGTTGTAGGCGAAGATCCGCTGACCGCTCTTGGCCTGCAGTGTCTCGACCTCGACCCGGCGGCGCAGTGCCGGATCCAGCCGGCCGAACACGTCGGGGACCGTGGCCCTGATGTCCGCTGCGTAGCGCGCCAGGGACTGCGGGACGACGAGCCGCACCGCGCGGTCCTCCGGGGCCTTGCCGTCGCGCGGTGCCGGGGTGTATCGCCGCCCGTTCGGGTCGAGGACCGGTTGTTCGGCGAGGAAGGTCTCGTTGACGATGAGCATCTCCCCCTCGGGGAGGCGCGAGTCGGCGGAGACGCTCTGCAGATCGCGCCGGCCGGCGACGATGATCTCGCCCGCCGCGTCGGATGTGCGCAACCAGCGGCCCACGTGGGTGACCACGTCGTCCCCTTCACCGCCCCAGCTGCCGTTGAGGCGGATGGTGACGGCGTTGTCGGCCTTGGCGTAGACGTCCTGGTTGTCCTGGCGGGCCAGTACGTGCTGCCCCGCAAGGGTGACGTCCATGGCGAACCCCAGGGCGAGCAGCACGGCGGGGACGCGCACCAGGTACGTGGCGAGGAAGGCCGTCCTGGCGGGCAACTCGCCCTTGAGTGCGCGCAGTACGTCGACCTTGAACGTCAGGGCGAGCACGGCGGCATGGGCGGCCACCACGAGCAGGAGCAGCAGGACGGCGAGGCATGCGGCCACGGCGGCGAAGAGGCCGAGCCAGGCGAAGCCGTTGTAGAGGCCCAGGAATGCCAGAACTCCTGCTGTGACGGTACCGGCCGCGACCGGCCAGAATCCCGCCAGCTGTCCGAGGTCGCGCAGGAGGACACCGGTGAGCGACCTGCCCTGCAGGCGCAGCACCCCATAGGTCCGTGCGCTGAGCAGCACGCTCGCGCCCGTCATCGTCACGGCGGCGAGCGCGACCACGCCGAAGGACCAGGAGAGGTCGTCGTTCGTGAAGGACGCGGCCAGTTCGCTGGACGCGAGCGGGTGCTGCACGCTCGCGGTCAGGCCGAGACGGGCGAGTTCGGACGTCAGCATCTCGGCGGTGCCGGGCGCGCCGAAGACGTAGTAGAAGCCGCGGGGGTCCCGCTGCCCGATCTCGGCGAGCTGGTGCACCTCGGTGTCGGCGTGCCCGCTGAAGCTGGGGTATCCGTCGGTCAGCCACGAGGCGGTGTCGGCGTTCTTGTCACCGGTGGTCAGGTACACATGCCGCAGCCGGTCGGGGCTCTTCAGATCGGGCAGTTCACGCGCCACCGTGACCCGGTGCTCCTCGGCGAACCGAGCGACGGCACGTGTGACCTGCGCAGCGTTCACCGAGTCGTCGGACTTGAAAACCCAGACCTGGGCCGAACTGCCCAGCACCAGTTGCTCGTCCAGCCCGCGCACGAAAAGGAAGGCGAGCATCGCCGAAAAGACCAGCACTGCGGCGTGGACGAATTTGATACCTCGGTGGAGCATCGACTACCTAGGTCCGCGCGCTCGCAGGAGCACGCATGTCGTGGGGGGAGGGGGAACCGCGGCGCCTCCGGCTGCAGGGGAGGGTCCCCCACAGCCGGAGAGACGCCGGTCAGTGGCTCGCAGCCGTGTCAGCCGCGAGCACAGGGCCTCAGCAGGCCGGGTCGTAGTAGGCGTGGCTGATGGTGTTCGCCTTCTCGGCCGACGCCTTGGACCACACGTTCTCCTTGGTGCAGCCGCTCTTGGCCCAGTACTTGCCCTCCACCGAGGAGGCGTGCCAGTTCTTCTTGTGGAAGTAGTTGGAGTACACGTAGTTGGCGCCGACGTCGTGGCTCCATCTGCCGCCGCCGGCGTCCTCCGATACGGCCAGCGCGGGAGCGGCGGCGGCAGCGAGGAGGGCACCGGCCGCGATGACGGCCTTGAGCCCGTTCTTCATCGTCATGATCGACTCACTTTCACTTCGCGATCCTGATGGAATGTCGACCTCGGGGCGTACCGCAGACATGCTCGATCCACTTTTCGTGGACGGGGGAATGTCGCTATCGGTCGACGTGGGGCCGAGCCGGGCCCATTCAGAAAAGGGCGGATCCGTCCGTGCGGAGACGGGACGGACATGCCGGCTCGCCAGTTCTCACCCTGGTACGCGGAGGGGGTTCTGGAAATCTCGAATGAAACGACTTTGCGTCGGAATTACACTGGGCGGGTCGCCTCAGGCGGCGATCCACGGAACGCGGCAGGTGTGCGGCCTCGGGCCTTCGGGGCACAGGGCCTTGATCACTGCCTTACGGATCGCCCACCAGGTGCGCCGAGAACACACCAGTCGTACGGACAGTTCCACGGGCACGCGCTCCGCGCTGCTCTCGCCGGGGTGTTCGACGGCCCACTGCTCCGCCAGGAAGCCGTAGACATCGGCGGTCGTCAGTTCGCTGCCGAGAACGGTGTGGGCGATTTTTTCCTCGACGAGCCGGGCGCTTCGGGACGTCACGGCTTCCCTGACCAGGTTCCTCGCCCAGGCCAGGTCGCGCTCGTCCCCGTAGAGCCCGAAGCTGAGTGTGCGTGCCCTCATGCCCGTCAGCCCCTCGTGATGTTCTTCTTCGTGCAGTGCTTCGCACGATAGCCTTCGCGCATCTGGTCGTTGGCGTCCTTGATGGCCGCCTTCCACGCGTCGGGCTGGGTCTTCGCCCAGCCATGCCCCTGCACGAATCCGTGGGCGCTGTTGTCAGATATGCGCATCTTGGTGCACTGCACGTGTGCGGTCCATCCGCTCGCCGCCTGCGCGGGAGCGGCGACCCCCATGGAGAACACGGCCGCGACGACGGTGGTGACGAGCGGGGAGACGGCAAGCAGCCTGCGCATAGCGAGATCCTTCACGATATCGATGGTCGTTCGCCACAGAGGGCAGTCGAATACCGTGGTGCGCACTTAACACCTCGACCGAACCGATCGAGGCAGACTTCAAGTGCAAAACCCCCTACCCCCTGAGCGCCATCCGTTTGCCGGTGGTCAGCCGACCGGATGGGCACACCAAGAACCTACAACGAAAGGTCAATCATTGGCCAGCAATTCTCCATGTGGTGATCATCGTCACCCTTCGCATGCGTGTAGGTGATGGGCCGTCAAAGTGGTTTCTGCAAGCACAGGGTGATTATCAATCAGGAGCTGGTGACCCGGGGCCGGCCCGCGGCGGGCGCGCTCGACCGGGGCGACAAGGTCATTGATCTCCTGGTGCTCCTGCTCAGCCCCGTACCACCACCGGCGCCCAGAGCGCAGCCCTGCTCAAAGACCTCACCGAACGCATCGGTGCCACCTTCGTCTGCGCCGGCATCGACCTTCGTGCCTGCGCTCGGACAGGGGCGGTGTCGAGTCCATGAGCGCGGCGTAGAGGCCGTTCAAGGTGCCGGTGACGGTGAGTGTTTGGTGGACGTCGTGTGCGGTGGAGTCCTTCCCCGCGGTGAGAATCTCGCCGAGCCAGGTGCGTCGGAACGGACCTCCCTGCGCGGCCCGCCGATGCTTCGACGAGGTCGTGAGGGACTACGGCAAGAGCGCATGCCGCGGCAAGCGGGGTGAGCACTTCCCCCGCGCCGAACTCGAGGCCCTCCGGACCGCGTGGCGCGAACATCGAGGTGGCTGGGGGGAGTCCCCTCGAGACCACAGGTCTTCGTCCTCGTAGTAGGTGTGGAACCAGGTCGTCACACGCGCATCGGCCAGGGCTGTGCAGCCTGTCGTCACCGTTGCGTCACAAGTAGTCGCCGCACGGAACCCTGCCGCTCTCCCGCCCCATCTGCACTCACGTACCACGACCACGCGTACCGCGGGGCAACAACCGACGACCGAAACCCGCGGACGAGACGACTCAGGGGGACCACAGCATGCGGCACAGCAACGGCATTCGCAGGGCGGCTCTGGCGACGACGGCGGTCACGGCCGTCGCGGCGGCGGTGACCGGCATCCTGCCGGGCACCGCCATGGCGGCGAGCACCTCCACCGCCACCCCGCCGCCCGCCTGCCCGGCCTCCGCCCTCCAGGTCAGCGCCTGGCAGGCCGCCCACCGGCCCGTCGGGACCGGGACCGGGGCGGCGGTCGTGCAGTTCACCAACGTCTCCCGGAAGACGTGCGTCCTGAAGGGCCATCCGACGGTCGCGGGCGCCGGCAACGGCTCCCCCGCCCACAACACCCCGCTCAAGGTCACCCCCACCGGCAGGGCGGCCACCGTGACGGTCCGGCCGCACGGCAAGGCGTGGGTGAAACTGACCTTCGTCCAGGTCCAAGGGGAGGCCGACGGCTACTGCGTGTCGGGCAAGGACCCGGTGACGTATCCGACGATGGTCATCGGGCTGCCGCACTCCGGGAAGCACCAGGTCGCCCTGAACGACGGGGTGTGGGCCGAGTGCGACAACAAGGTGACCGTCACCCCGGTCTCGGCGGTCAAGCCTTCCTGACCCCACCGTCCCCGCAAAACGAGCCCTGCACGACGATCACAACGCTTTGACCTGCTGATATTTACGCGTCAGGGGCTATTGCGGTGATCATGTCGGTCCGCCGGCGATGGCCCTGACGTGCTGAGGCCCGCCGGAGGTTCCGTCGCCGCGCACGACGCCGGCCTGGCGTCGTGCGCGGTAGAGCAGTGCACGGGTGTGGTGGCTCGCGGCTACCGGATCCCTGGCCCGGGTCGCCGGGGATGCTGCTCAGCGCCTGGCTGGGGTGGGGCCGCGGGGTAACCGTCGGCGGGGGCGACGTTCCAGTTCGAGGCGAGCGCCTCGGCGGTCGGCCACTCGTCCGCATGGAACAGCTGCGTCAGGTCCTGCGGGCGCCGGGTGGAGACGTATCGGCCGCACATGCGCCCACTGTCTCACCGCCCGGTCGCTCGACAAGGTATCGGGCAGGGGGCCTGTACGCAGCGTTGGGCCCTCCGCGGGCCCGCGGTTGCGGAGGCGGTACAGAGCAGGATCCGGCAGGTCTGCAGGCCACGATCACCGAAGAGAGCGTGCCGGTGCCCCGCGGATACTTCTCTCCGCGGGGCACCGACCTGTCAGTGATCAGCCCTGGGTGCCGCCCTGGGTGTTGCCGGAGCCGCCGCCCTGGGTGCCGCCCTGCGTGTTCCCGGAGCCGCCGCCCTGGGTTCCGCCCTGCGTGTTCCCGGAGCCGCCGCCCTGGGTTCCGCCCTGCGTGTTCCCGGAGCCGCCGCCCTGGGTTCCGCCCTGCGTGTTCCCGGAGCCGCCGCCCTGCGTACCGCCCTGCGTGTTGCCGTTGCCGCCGCCCTGCGTACCGCCCTGCGTGTTCCCGTTCCCGGAGCCCTGCGTACCGCCCTGCGTGTTGCCGCCCTTCGGCATGGCAGCGTTCTTCGACGCGCTGTTCTTCGACGTGCTGTTCTTGCTGTTGCTGTTGTTCTTGCCGTGGTGCTGCTGGTGCTGCTGGTGGTGGCTGCTTGCGTGCGAGGCGCTGTGGTGCATCGGCGCAGCCTCTGCGCTGGCGACACCGAGGGTTCCGGCGGCCACGGCGGCGATGCAGGAGATGCCGGCGAGGCGGGCGGCGAGGTGACGTCGGGCGTTCAGCATGGGGAGATCCTTCGGAAGCTGTTCGGGGACTGTGGGCCGGTCGGCCTTTCGTGTCTTCAGTTCAGCCCCTCCGGCCGCCCCCGTACGTCCCCCGACCGGCCCACCCATCGGCTGACCCGCCCCTCCACCACCGGCCGCCGGGCCGCAGAGCCGGGCGGTGGAGATGCACAGGCTCTGCAGACGATGCCGCCCCACGTGGGCTGCGGCTGCCCGGGGCGGTGCCGAGGGCCGGGTACCGGACCTCGGCTCACCGCGGTCGTCGTTCTCAGTCGCCGAGGCCCTTTTCGAGGATGGTGCTGGCGTCCACCGGCTCGCTCGGCTGCTCGGACTCTTCCGGCGGGGTGTACCCCCAGGTCACTGGAGGATCGGGCTGCTCCGGGGGGCCGAGGCCCTTTTCGAGGATGGTGCTGGCGTCCACCGGCTCGCTCGGCTGCTCGGACTCTTCCGGCGGGGTGTACCCCCAGGTCACCACCGGGGGAGGATCGGGCTGTACCGGGGGCGGGTCCGCGGGGAAGGGGCCTAGTGGGGGGTCCACCGGATCCAGCGGTGAGGCGGTGGGTGCCTCGGTTGTCGGGGCCGCTATCGCGGTGGTGGCGGGGAGGACGACGCCTCCGGTAACCGCCGCGGCCGCCGCCGCGATCGTCGCGAATCTCAGGCGGACAGAGTTCTTCCGGATCTTGCGAGCCATGGGTGTCTCCCGCTGGTAGTGAAGGGCGCCCATCTGGCGTCCTCGGCCTTGGTTCCAGTAGGCCGGAGGCACCCCTGCGGGGTCATGCGCCGGGTTTTCGGGGCTTGACACCGCCCTCGACGCCGCCGCGTTGTCCACGGCTTGTCGACCTGCCGCCGCGCCGGCCGGCGGCTTGCTCGCCGACGGATCGGCTCCGGGGCCGCTTCCAGGGCCACCCCTCCCGGGGGGGTGCGGGTCTCTGCTGCACAGGCCGCCCGCCAGAGTGCCACCGAGGAGGAGCCCGGACGCAGGGAAGGCCCGGCTACAGCTCGAATTCGAGGTCGATCAGGTCGGTGAGATCCGATTCTTCACATAGCGTTCGACGGTGCGCCGGCTGATGCCGGGCAGCTCGGCCACGTGCTGCGCTGGTGCTGGCGGACCAGGCAGCGCATCTGGGCCCCGGCGGTCTTCGGGATGGGGCGCGTGAACGCGCCCTGGACCGGGCCGGTCGTGGCCGTCGACTGCTGCCCCCCTTGCTTCCACCCTCTTGCTTCTACTCTCCGGTGTCTTTGGTGGTGACCTCGCCGGTCTTGATGTAGCGGGCGAGGTTGGCGACGTGGCCGTCACCGGCGAGCTGTTCGAGGACGTCGGCGCCCCACAGCACGCTCTGCGTGCCCTCGTGCTTGACCATCCCCGGAGAGACACCGAGCCGGAAACTGCCGGGCACAGTCCTGCCGTCGGTGTCGTAGGGCAGGACGTCCAGCGGGCTGGGCCCGTCGGCGGCGTACACGGCGCAGTCCGACAGGACCGCCACCGGATACTGCCCGGTGGCCGCGGCCAGGTGCAGCATCTTGCGGTGCATGTTGACCCGCGCCCGGGAGATCACGGCGGCGCGGATGTCCGGCCGCCAGGTGGGGCGGGCGAGCGCGGGCCAGGGCTGTCCCGGCTTCCAGCCGCCGCCGCGTGCCTTCTCCCGCAGCTTGCCGATGCCGCCCTTGACGGTCATCTTCACCGCGTCCACGACGATGCCCAGCTCCGGATCGCGGCTCTTGTAGCCGTCCATCGCCTCCAGGAACTCGGCCGGGGGCAGCTTCTCGGCGACACCCAGCTCGGCCATGGTGGTGACGTAAGCGTCGCGGAGCCGTTTGTACCAGCCGTCCAGGAACCGGCCGCTCTCGGAGCGCACCCACGCCTCCAAGGGGGCCACCTCGTAGCCGAGCTCGACCGCGTACGCCACGGTGGGGGTGGCGTACCAGGCGGGACCCTCGGGGCGCTGGCCGGTCGGCGTGAACGGGCTGGGCAGCAGGTCTCCGTCGAGGTCGCGCCACTGCTTGCCGACCTTCACCCGGTTCGGGTCGACGTGGGAGAGGTCGACCAGCCACGAGCCGGGCAGTGCCGCATCGAAGGCCGGGGCGGTGACGTGGACCGGCGGTGATGCCAGGCCGACGACGGAGCCGTTGGCGGCCGCGGCGAACGCCAGGTTCACATCGAGGCCGACCAGGTGGCGCTTCGTGCACTCGGCGTCGGTCAGGTCCCGCGCCCAGTCGTAGGCCTCCTCGAACAGCTTCTCGTCGGGGCCACGCACGTGGAACCGCGGAAGGTCAGCGAGAACCGGGTGCCCGTCGGTCGCCTCGCACGGCGCCGGGTCCATCGGCTCCGTGCCCAGCGACCCGGGCCGGTGCTCGCGGTGCCGCCGGCCGTCGGCGTCCGGCTCACTCGCCCGGGTCGGCGGGTTGAGCGCGATCATCAGCTGCAGCCCGGTGACGGCCGCAGACCCGACCGGGGTCATCACCCGCTGTGCGTACAGGCCCAGTACCCGGGCGAGTTCCGCAGGATCGAGTCGGGCGGCGTGGCCCCAGGCGCGGTCGTCGAGGGCGTGCCAGGAGGGGATGCACAGCTGCACGCATTGGCGGCGGCCGCCGTGGGCGGGGCGGTAGATCCGCGCCCAGGGTCCCAGCCCCCGCTTGGTGAGTTTCCACTCGGCGCGCTGGAGCTGCTTGAGGACCTTGTGCCCCTCGGGGAGCCGCCCGGCGAGCCGCTCCTCGTGCGACAGCTCGGCGGGCAGGCCGTAGCGCTCGCATGCGGCCTTGGTGAGCACCAGCAGCGGATCAGCGTCCTTGCCCGAACCGTGCAGCCGCTCCGCCCCCAGCCGTGCCTCGGCCAGCGTCCACTCGACGAGGGCGGGCAGTGTCTTGGCGGGTACGTCGAGGATCAGGCCGCCGATGCCGTAGCCGGTCACGTTCCGGTCGGCATCGGCGTCGAGGACGAGCAGCGGACCGTGCGCGTACGCGCCGCCGGACGCGGGCGTGGGGGCCGGGGCCGCCTTCTTTCGGGAGGTGGTCGCGGGCGGGTTCGCCGGGGCCGCCTTCTTCGTGGCCGGGCGGCGTGAGGCCGTCGCCGGCCCAGCGGGGGCAGCGGTGGTGGTGTCGGACGCGGTAGGGGCCGCGGCCTCGGGCTCCGGGCCGGTGGGCGCAGGCAGCGTCTCCGACGCCGTCGGGGGAACGGTCTGCGGAGCAGCGGCGTCCTCTTGCGGTGCTTCGGTGCTCTCAGCAGTGGGGTAGAGCTGTGCAAGTTGCTTGAGCAGGCGCGCGTACGCGTCTCGCTGCGGCGGCCGCGGCTCGGTCTTGCCCATCTCCCAGTCGCCGACGGTCGCGCGCCGCACGCCCAGGGCCGCGGCCACTTCGTCCAGGGTGAGCGCGTGTGCCTGGCGCAGCCGCCTGCGCTCCGCCGGCGGCGGCAGCGACGACCGGGACGCGACCAGCGCGTCCACGGCGTCGAACAACTCGGACATGAAGCACCTCCCACTCCAAAGTAGCGGCTTGAGACGTGCTGATAGCGCACATCCGGCGTTCTTTCTGCGTACAGTTCGGGCTCTGCAGTCCCCGCTGCAGCCATCGCCCCAGATCGTGCCTCGACCATGGGCCCTGACCACGCGCTCGGCCGCGCCTGATCACCAGGCTCAGGCCTGCTGCCGACCGGGGATGCTCACTCCTTCGGCGGTACGGCCGAAGCGCCCACCTCTTGATCATCTTCCTGGAGGAGACCGTATGCGCCTGCCCGCTTGGTCAGCCGCCGCAGCATTGGCCCTGGCGGCCACCGTCGTACCCGGCACGAACGCGGCCGCGGCACAGCCCGGCGGGCAGGTCCCCGCCTGCCCGGGCGGCTCGGTCTGCTTCTACACCGGTTCCGACTTCGGCGGCTCCAGCTGGGAATGGACCGCCAACAGCGGCTACCACGACCTGCCCGAAGCGCTGCACGATCACGTGGGCTCCTTCGTCGCCAACACCGACGGCTGCCTCGTCAACTGGCAGCCCAAGGAGACCCGCCTGGTCCACAACGGCGACTACCGCATCAACTACACCACGGACTTCGGCGGCAGGGTCGACGGCGTCGGCGCCACCTGCTGATCCCCCACCGCTCATGTGCCGTCCTCCGTTCTTCGGCCGGTACGCGAGGCGGGCGCGGCCCCGCCTGGGCCCTGCCTGCCGCGGGGGGCGGGCAGCGCTGCACGCTGCAAGTGCGCGGGTGGTGACCGGTCTTCGCCGTGCAGGTCCGGGCGTGCCCGGTCCGACCCCGGAGGCCGAAGGCGGTGAGCGGCAAGGCCGCTTCTGTCGGTGGGGGCGCGTAGCGTGAGCCCGCACACCGACCTTGCAGCAGGAATCACCATGCCACCTCTTGGGGAGCAGTCCGCTTCCCCCGCCGTGCCGTTCGTGCAGCGTCGGCCGCGGCGGTCGTCCGTCCGTCACGGCCAGGCGTCGTGCGCCGACTACGGCTGTACTCGTCCCGAGTGCCGCCGGGCCGCATCGCGTGCCCGCCGCCGACGCGATCAGGACCGCCTGCGCGGTCTGTCCGCACGCGTCGCGCCCCAGGCCGCCGCACGGTGGGCCGGCCGGCTGCGCGAGCAGGGCATGTCCGCACAGGACATCGCCGACCGCGCCGGCCTGTCCGTCACCCTCGTCCGCCGTCTCCTGCGCACCCCGGCACCAAGCCTGACGGCCCGGGACATCGCCCGCACCACCGCCGACGCCGTCCTCGGCATCCCCTCCCCGCCCGCCGCTCCCCCACCGCCCCCGGCCTGACCGACGCCACCGAGGCATCCCGCCTGCTGGCCGACCTGGCACGCGCCGGGTGGCCTGCCACCGCACTCGCCCGACGCCTGGACGTCAGCGCCCGCACCGTCGCCGAAGTCCGCGATCAACGCCCCCGCCTCCACCTGGACCTGGCCCTGCGCATACGCCGCCTGTACCGCCACCTGATCAGCCTCGATCCCGCCGGCTACGGCATCCACCCCGCCGACATCGCCCGCACCCGCGCCGCGGCCGCCCGACGCACCGCCGGGAATTGAGGCGGCAGAGCCCCAGAGCGCCGACGAGCCACACGACGAGCCACACCGCCCCGGCACGGTGAACATGACGCGCCAAGGAGCGGAAACGCCCGGTCGTGGCGCGTGACGACGCCCCCCGGCGGGGAGAACGTGCGGGGTGTCCTCGCCCCGGGCACGCCGTGGAACACAGGCCGCCGGCATCGCGCCGGCGGGAGACGTCGAGTGAAAGGGGGAATCCATGCTTGTGCAGAGGCTTGCCGCCGTCGGAGCGGTCGTCGCACTCGCACTGGGCCTGAGCAGCGCACCGGCTGGTGCCGTACCCCGCACCTCAGGATTCAGGAACCAGGCCGCCGACCACCGGGGTTGCCTGGACTTCCGAGCCGACTACGGCCCCTACGTCTTCAACTGCAATCACACCAGCTATCAGCGGTGGTACTGGAACGACGACTACGAGTACACCGCGTTGCGGCAGAAGGCGACCGGACTGTGTCTGACGCTGCGCAACGGCCAACTCACCATGAAACCCTGCTCCGCCGCCGACGATGCGGCGATGTGGCAGATCGACGAGACGGAACCCAGGCTCATCAGGAACCGGGTCAGCCGAAAGTGCCTCGCCCGGACGCCGAACGACCGCGTCTCCACCGCGACATGCACCGGAGGCGACTCCCAGCGCTGGACGACGACCTACTAGGCGTCGGACGGGGCCCCTCGGCGAACGGCCTCGGCCCGGCCCGTACGTCGGCCGGTGCGGCCACACCGAACAGCACTGCGCCCCACCCCTTGGCGGGGCGGGGCGCAGCAGAGCGGCTGGGGTGGTCAGCGGTTGGCGCAGATCGCGTACACCGAGATCCCGAGGCTGCTGTAGGCGCTCTGCCGCCCCAGAGCGATCCAGCCGCGTCCGTCGTCCGTCGGGAACGAGCCGACGAGCATCGCGTCAGCGCCCTGCGCCTCCGCGCCTCCGCCGACCGCGACCTTCCCGGTCGGGCAGTACACCGTCCGCCGCTGGAAGTTCGGCACGTTCGCGTTGGGCAGCTTCACCACCTGGTACCCGTCGACTACCGCGGCCGCCGCACGGGCCGCCTCCGGCTTCGCCGGCGCCCGGCTGCGCCCTCGGGCGCCCCAGCCGGTACCAGTGCGTCCGAGCCGGCCGGCGGCACCCCTCCCGCTCCGCAGCGAGGCCAGCGCGGCGCCGGAGGATCTGGTCCCGCCAGTGGCGCTCCACCGTCCGCCGGAAGGCGGCGAGGGGCTCGGTCACCGCCCGGGTGCCTCGTGGCAAGCCGCCGTACGACCGAGTGCACGGCTCGTCCTGCTCCCGTTGCCGCACCTCACCGAGACAGCCGCCGTGCCGGCCGGAATGCTGGGATCACACCTTGGGCACGGCCCTCACCGAACGTCAGGATCGTTGCGATGACACCCGCTCCTCCCCCGCACCTGCCACGCCGGCTCCCCGGTCTGTCATGGCACGCGTGACGCTGAGCGCCCAGGGCGCGGCCGCCCCCGGGACGGTCTGGCAGCGCTACGCCGACGTCGACCGGTGGCCGTCCTGGTCCCCGCAGATCAAGGCGGTCCACTGTGCGGGCCGTCGCCTGAGTCCCGGGATGCGCGGCACGGTCGAATCGGTCGCCGGTATCCGTGCCGTCTTCGTCGTGGAAGCGGTCGATCACGACCGCCGCACCTGGACGTGGCGGGTGCGTCTGGGGCGCATCCGGATCAGACTCCACCACGAGGTCAGGCCTCAAGGCCCAGGCAGCGCCACCAGCCTGACGATGTACGGCCCGCAGCTCGTCCTGCTCGCCTACGCGCCCCTCGCCCGACTCGCACTGCACCGCCTGGTGCGGCCCTGACCTTCCGGTCGGCTGCCCGGGCCGCCGGTTCGGCCGGCGCCCGCAGCGGGCGGTGCGTGCAGCGGCCCCGCGGACAGGAGGAGCAGGGTTCCACTGCTGGGCCCGCGGGGCCGCTGTATGACTCACGTACCCTGCGGTGCGCCCGATACGCCCGATCCCTCCCCACCATCCGGGCAGGCGCCCTTTTCACGCCAGTGGGCCCGGCCGTATCGGCCGGGCCCACTCCCGCACACGCGTGGAACGCTTCTCGCGTCGGCTTTTCGTCTACCAGCGGTACCAACGGCCCTTGCGGCCACCGCTGTCCGCCGTACGGACGACGAAGCCCAGCAGCCACACGACGAGCACGATCACCGCGATCCACCACAGCGCCTTCAGTGCGAAACCCGCACCGAAGAGGATCAGAGCCAGCAGAAGAACCAGAAGCAGGGGAACCATAGCTATCAACCTCCTGGCCACCAGGTGCCCTTACCTCACAACTACAAGCCCACAAAACGTGAGTTACTTTCACAAAGTACGGGGCATATGCGGGCCGCCGCGCCACGCAGGTTCCCCCGGCCCGGACCCTCACGCATGATCGCGCGCCCTGCGCGAAACGGCCGGGACAGCTCACGACGGGCCGCGCGCATCACGACCACGGGCTCCGTCCGGCGAGCCGGGGGTCTGTGAAGGGACAGAGACCGCGCCCCCGGCTGAGCGGCCCATACCGGCGTTGACGTGGCTGATGTGGCTGACGTTTGCGCCCGGTCGTCGGTCGCCGCGGCAGCGCCCAGCGGGTGTCCGGCGTGCAACCGCTTCTCGATCACGTATCCGCTCGCCTGTTGCGCGGCTCGCGTAACTCTGCATGCTCCACGGTCCGTTCGTGGACTGGCTGTTGTCCGGGCTCGTCGCGAGACGGGGGGGGCGCGGCCTGGTCCGGCTGCGTCGGCGAGTGCACGAGGGTCGCCGGAACATGGCAGCCCCCCGTCGGTGATGGGACGGTGCCGGTCCCCGCTATGTCGAGCATGACCGGATACGCCGGCCGCGGAGGATGCCGTAGGCAACCGACTTGCCCGACGAGCAGGGGACGTTGACCGGATCGGAGCCTGCGCCGAGGACCTCCGTCGCCGGTGAAGGCATGTGCCGGAAGAAGGCTCCGAGTTCTCGTGCGGGCGGCCCTCGACCCACGCCTCGCGCGGTCGCGCCGGCAGCGGCGCTCCGGCTTGGGATCTGCGCGGTCCGTCCGATCGCGTGACAGCCGAGATGGTCC
This sequence comes from Streptomyces albidicamelliae, assembly GCF_025642175.1. Lineage (NCBI taxonomy): Bacteria > Bacillati > Actinomycetota > Actinomycetes > Kitasatosporales > Streptomycetaceae > Streptomyces > Streptomyces albidicamelliae. Next base: position 37,908 of record NZ_CP106796.1, read on the forward strand.
TAGACTGGTAAGGGCTTCTGGCTGAAATCTGCGGTGCCCCGGCAACCCGGCAGACCCGCAGTCTTCTTCGCCGTCCTTCCTCCTGAAGGGGATTCAGGGAGGCAAAGATGCGCCGCTCGCGTTCTTTCCCCGTCGTTGGACTCTCCCTGTGTGCTGTCCTCGCACTGCCGTCCGTCGCAGCTGCGGACACCACCGCGCCGGCTGCCGAGAGGGCAGTACAGCCCCGGCTTCTGCCGGAGGATCCCCCTTGGTCGGCGTGCATCTACTCCATGGAGCTGAACCAGCCCTATTGGCGAGGCCACTGCGAGGGCTACCAAGCGGGTGAGCGAGCCGGCCGAGTGGCGGGCTGGAGCTGTGCCCCGAGAAACCTTCCGCTGTTCCCGTCGGGCACGCCACGCGCGGAGGGCTACGCCGCCGGCTACACCGTGGCCTACAAGTACTACTACAAAAAGTTCCGCAATCTGAAGGCGTGCGCGCTCCGGCACGGACAGGATCGTCCCGGGCCGATCACCCGCTGAAAGCGCCTGCCGCACCGCACTCAGCCCCCTCTGCGGGCGCTGTGCGAGGAAGACGAACCACCCGCCCGGGCGGCCAGGCGCGTCACGGACACTCGTCGATGGCCTGCCCCTGCGACAGCAGGCCCGCCTCGACCTCCTGGCTCGCGTCAACGCACCGCCGAATCGCGGGAGGTGGAACCCTCATGAGGAGCCGTACTGCACTGACCGGAACCGCCCTGGGCCTGGTGGCGGCCGCAGCCCTGTCGACGCCCCTCGTACCGGTCACCGCGTCGCCGGCCTGGGCCCAGGAGTGCGCAGCCTCCGCCCGCGCTCCGAGCCACAGTCATTCGCACCGGGCCGACCGCCGCAACCGTGAGGTGAGGGAGGCGGTCGTCTGCCTCATCAACGCTCAGCGTGAGCAACTCGGTCTTCCGGCCCTGACCTACAACCAGAACCTGACGACGGCGGCTCACCAGCACGCCTCCGCCGCCGTGCAGCAGCAGTGGTGGGGCCCCGGCAAGGACTCGCACACCAACCCGCAGACATCCTCGACACCGCAGAGCCGCATCCTGGGAGCGGGCTACTGCCCGAACCCCGTGTCCTGGCGGGTCGCCGAGATCACCTACAACGGCTGGGGCGGCAGCGGCACGCCGGACGCCGCCCTTGCCTGGTGGATGAACTCACCGCCCCACCGGGCGAACATCCTCGACCCAGGACTGCGCGAGATCGGACGTTGGGCCCAGGCCGGTGCGGCCGACCCGGCTGGAACAGGCGCGAGCGGAGCCGGAACGTACGTCGTCACCTTCGGAAGCTGCCAGCAGTGAGGCACCCCTACGCCGCGCGTCGGGAGTCTCAACGACCTGGCTTCGTCAGCCCGTGAACGCGGCGCGTGGACCGCCGATCCCCTGCGGTGCCGTGCCGGCCCGATCCCGTTACCCCTGCATCGTCCCCGGACGTGACGTTCGCCGAGGACACAGGGACACCACGGGGTTCACGCGCCCTGCTGCGGAGGCCATCTGACACACCACCAGCACCGTTCCTGGGGTGCTGAGGGGCACGGGCTCCCGATTTGCAGGAGATTTCGCGCAGAGTAGCCTGTAATTGATTACTCCTACCCAATTTCGGAGGTAGGCCATGTTCATCCGCATACTGCATCGGCGCCGCAGGCCGCACAGGCTTCTTCTTCTCGGTGGCGGCCGTCTGATTCGCGGCTTCAGCGGCGGCATGTACGACGGTCACGGATACCACGCCTGACACCGTCCACCGGCCGTCGAGGGGAGGATGCGCGGTGGCCGACCACGCCGAAGCCCTGGTGGCGGTGCGGCGGTTCCTGTCGCCGTCCTGCCGCGTCGTCCAGATGTCCGGCGGAGCTCTGATCGCGGATTTCAGGCGGGCCCGCTTCCTCGGCATGACCACGGCGGACGTCCACACGTTCGTGCACGGAAGCGCCGAGGAACGCGCGGAGCTCGCAGACGCTCTCGTCCGTGCCGGGTGCGCGCCGGCCCGCCGGAAGGAGTATGCGAACGCCGAGATCGGGCTCTGGCTCCGCGGAGTTCGCCTGCTGATCGCGACGGTGGGATTCGGGCGCGTCCTGCGGTTCCTGTCCGTGGCGGCCCCGGACTACGTCCGTGCGGAGCCCCCCGCGGCCGAGGAGGTGGCGCGGCTCAAACGGGCGGTGCAGTCCTTGGCCCACACCAGCTGGTTCGTCAACGACGACTGCAAGGCCGAGGCCGTGACGGCTTTCGTCCTGCTGCGGCGATCCGGGCTGCGGGCCGTGCTGCACGTCGGCATGCGCGAGCACCCGTTCGCCCTGCACGCCTGGACGTCCGCGGCCGGGTTGTGCATCCCGGATGCCGACCCGCGCGGGCATGCGTTCGCACCGATTCTCTCCATCGACCCCGGAGGGCGGTGAGGTGGAAGCGGTCCGCCTCGAGTGGGCCGCGGGTGCGCCACGGCTCCGGGCTGCGAAGGACATGGCGGAACAGGGGCTGGTGACGACGGTCTCCTCAGAGGCCGGCACCGCGACGGTCGTCGGCTGGGTCGGCTCGTTCCGCGACCGCGTGGCGGGTGCGCACCGCCTCCTCGACGCCTTCGCCGGAGCAGGAGTCGTGCCGCGTCCGCCGAACGGCGACTACGCGGCCGTCCTCGTCTACCGCGAGCGCATCCTGCTGATGCGGGACGAGTCCGCACGCATCCCCTTGTTCTTCCGGCAGTCCGACGGCCGGGTGAGCGCGGTGAGCAGCTCGGCGCGCAGCCTCGGTGACGCCGAAGAGCTGGAGCGGCGCTACTTCTGCCGCTACCTGACCGGGAACATGGCGCAGCCCCACACGGCACTCACCCCGTTCACGGGAGTCCGTAGGGTCCTGGGCGGCGAGGTGGTGGAGCTGTCCCCCACCGGGCGGCTGCACGGCCGCATTCGGCGACCCGCCTCCGCTTCCGGCGGACTCCCGCCGGCGGCCGCGGGCGACGCCGGCCCCGGCACAGCGGCCAAGGAGCTGCGCCGCGCGCTGGAGAACGCCGTCTCTCGCCGCATGGGCACGACGACGGCATGCCACGTCTCCGGCGGCCTGGACTCCACCAGTGTCGCCCTGCTCGCCGCGCGGACACTGACCGGAGAAGGCAGCCGTCACGGGGGTCTCGTCCTGCTCTCCGGGCGCTTCGGCAGCGGAGAACTGGCCGCGGAGCAGCCGTACCTGAAGGAGGCGATCCAGGAGATCCGCCGCCATGCGCCCGAAGCCCGCCCGGTGATCGTGGATGCCGGCGACGTGGCCGACTTCGACGACTTCCGCCACCATGCGGGAGACGCGGACGAACCGCATGCGCACGCCTTCCGGGCGCCGTTCTGGAGCAGGCTTCATGCCGCGGCGTCCGAGCGGGGCTGCGACATCCTCCTGACCGGGTGCGGAGCCGATCCGATCGCCGACACCAACCCCTTTCATCTGCATCGGCTGGCCCGCACGGGACGGCTGCGCGGGCTGGCGCTGCAGGCACGCGCCTGGGCCCAGGGCAGCGAGCGGGGCGTGCGGGACATCGTCCACGACTACGTCCTGAAACCGGCTCTTCCTCTGGCGGCCGAGCGGATCGGCATGCTCGCCTCCCCCGGCACGGTGCTCGGCGGTCTCGGCGCCTTCAGCCGTCCCCCATGGCTGCGCTCCGGCTTCGCGCGGGCCCACGGCTACCGTGAGGCCGCCATCGCGGAGAGCAGGTTCGTCTTCGGACGCGCGCCGGAGCGGTCGCTCTACGACGCGGCCAACTACCTCGCCGCTCCCGACCTGCTGTCCTGGCACCGCGCGCGGGAGGACGGCTACTTCCTCTCCCATCCCTTCCTCGACCAGGAGGTCATCGCGCTGATGCGCGGCCTTCCCGCCGAGGCGACGTTCCGTCCGGGGCGGCCCAAGGCGGTTCTGCGTGAGGCGATGGCGGATCTGCTGCCCGCCCGCATCCACCACCGGACGGTCAAAACCCCTTTCGACCAGCTGTACGTCCGCGGCTTGCAGGTACACGGCGACGACCTCATCGGCCTGTGCCGCTGCGCGAGGCATCCACTGGTGCAGGAGATGTTCGACGTCGAGACGCTGTGCCGGGCCGTGCGGGAGGCGCGGCTCGGGGTGGGGGACGCGTACTCCTGGGATCGCGTGAACAGCTCCCTCGCCCTGGTGATGTGGCTGGAGGGGCTTCTCAGCGCCTCGCCTTGACCTCGTCCAGGGTCTCTTCTACCGGGCCGGCATAGACGTCGATCAGCCCGTAACGGTTCACTACCTCACGGAACATCTGCTCAGAGAGGGGACGGCTCTCCTCACCCTCCGGCACGATGGCCGGCGCCACGGTTACACCATGTTGACCAAAGGTCCAGTACGTTGTGACGCGGCGCGCTCTTCTCGTGTAATGATCGATTGCATTGTTTTCTCGCATATCGGACGACTGGATGATGGTGTCCTCCTCTTCCTCCTTCTTGTCCTTTGCCCAGGCAGGCAGCGCGAAGCCCTTCCAGGAGTACTGAGGATCGTCGAATTTTTCCACGACAAGCCGGTCTTTACGTGCGAGGTTCAGGGTGGCGTAGAACGTCAGCTTGTCGAAATTCGTGTTGCTCGGAAGCTGAACAACGGTCCGCGTGAGTGACTCGTCGTTCGCCTTGATCCAATTCCCGGCGGGAATCCACGGCTGCGCCGCCACCAGCTTGCCAGGCTGGTAGACCTCCCTGCGGGTGAGCGGGTGCTTCTCCCGAGACACGGCCCACTTCTCGGCTTGCTCTCGCCACTTCGAGAGGGCCAGGTCCCTCGGGCTGACCGCCACGTCCTCTCCCATGGCATGGAACTCGGCGCCCAGCACGTAGAAACCGATATCGCTGTGATTTACAAGCTTGATTTCGACAGGCACGGAGAATGCCTTGCGGTCCGCACTGAGCACCGCCTTGCCCACCGCCAGCTGCACGAGAGGCGTGGCGTCGCGCCGATACGGCTGGAAAAGGTACTGGTAGCCGAAATTAGCGACCGCCACGGCCGTGGAGATGACGAGTGCCGCGGCCACCCGCCTCGGGGCGGGGATTTCATCCAGCCTTCGCCATACCAGGATGACAGCGGATAGCGAACATACAATGAGCACGAGGGACAGTACTTTGAAACGGACAATCTCGCCATCATTCCAGGTCTGCAGGGCGAGCAAGATGTTCGTCAACAATGCGACGCCGGTACCGACCAGCGCGACCACTCTAAAGTTGGAGATCGGCCCTCGGACCCAGCAGTCCACGACCGCGGCAATACCCACGACCATGATGAGTGTCGCCAACATGAGGGCTGCTCCGGTAACGCACCCCGGGAAGGTCAGAGCCTCCCTGAAGTCCTTGAAGCCGCACCAGCCCACGGGCAGCGCCGTCAGGAGCAGGACCAGCACCACCCATGCCATTTCCGCCCGCGCGCATCGGGATCTCGTCATGCGCCGTCGTACCATCACGTACGAGCCGGAGCGGCCCCCTGACTTAGGCTCGGGGGAAGTCGTCACACGATCACCTCCTGGCGACGCAAAGGAATCCGATCACCATGCTCCGATGTGATCCACGGCGATCACTACACACATTCCGCCGGGATCACCACATACATTCCGCCGGTCGGCCCACCCATCGTGCACTGACGCGGTAACGGCCGTACTCGCGAATTCCCCGATGCCATGTCGTCGCTTCCGGCAACGACATCCGGAATCGTTCGATTTTCACCCAACTCCGATGACATATTTTTACGGTCTCGCCCGAGCTGCGATCCAGCAGGACCCGGATATGCTGGTGTTGACCCCTTCTGTGAGCGCGCGAGACTCGTCATCGACGGTCAGTTGACGCCTGAACGAATTCCGTGGCGTGTGCTCGGAAGGTGATTCCCGTGGCGCGGTTCTGCGCCGAGCCTGGTGATGCCGGACCAACCGCGCTTCCCTCTCAGACAGCGCCTCCGGACCCGCGAAGACCAAGGCACCGCAGAGTCTGCCCTCTTGAACGCAAGGACTCCGACTCACTGGCCGTCCCCCTACCGAGGAGTCATCATGCCCATGCTGCTCATCAAGGGTTTCTACGAGATCAAGGGAACCCAACCCGACGGTGACACCGTCCATTTCACGGCCGACGACCCCACCGAGTGGAGTCTTGTCGGCGGGGGCGCCGGACGTGCCGTTGAGCACAACGCCGTGGGGCGGGCGACACTGCGCCTGGACGCGATCGACGCGCTCGAGACGCACTACGGTCCAACTCGCGTCCACCAGCCCCTGCAATTCGCGCACGCGGCGCGGGACGAGCTGCTGAGCCGGCTCGGATTCACCGACGTCCAGCGCGGTTCGGGCGAGACGGTGACCGCCACCACCCCGGAGACGGTTCCCGGATTCATCCTCACCCGCGGCGCCGACGTCCACGGCCGTTGCGTGGCGCTCGCCGGGAACGGCCCCGCGCCCGGCACCAGCGGCCTGGAGATCGACGTCGACGCCGCCGTGCTGCGGACGACCGTCAACCACCACCTGCTGACCGAGGGGCTGGCCTATCCGACCTTCTACCGCAGCCTGTTCACCAGCCTGCGGACCGAGATGGCCGCCGCGGCCACGGAGGCGCGGGAGGCCGGCCGGGGCCTGTGGCCCAGCGACGTGACCACGACCGGGGCGAAGACCACCGGACTGGCCTCGCTGACGGACGACGCGGTGATCCTGCCCAAACTGTTCCGCAGGCTGGTCGACTACCTCCACCTGAGCATGCCGCTGGCCTGCCTCCCGGCCTTCCTGGCCGGTGTCCAGGACCGCTTCTCCATCCTCTCCACGGGTGAACGGCGGGCCGGTCTGCACCACATCGTGGAAGTCACCAACGACCACACGGTGCGGATGACCCACCCGCCCGAAGACCTCCTCTTCGAGGACGCCTGAGCCCACTGCGCCGGGTTCGCCCCGCCGGGCGGGGCGAACCCGGCGGTGAGATGCGGGAGATGCCCCCCGACGGGGAGGGTGGCCGCGCAGCCTCACGTTGCCGCGCAGCCTCACGCCTCGCGCGTCACTGCTGCGCGAAGTGCTTCTTGAGCCAGGTGAGCAGGGACGCGAACGCAGGGGTCATGGCGGCGTCCGACTGCTCGATGGCTGTCAGCCGGTCGCCGTCCTGCACGGTGATCGTGTAGCTCATCGCGTCCCTGGCACGGCCGGCCTGCTCCACCCGCTCCTCCAGGGGCGTCGAGACGGCCGCCGCCAGCAGGTCGGACAGTTCAGCCGCAGCGGTCTCGGACAGATCGTCCGTGTCCAGCACCTTGGGCGGGCGGCGGCGATCGGTCACCGCCGCCAGCCCGCCGTAGGTCTCCAGGGTCACCTTCACCCGGTGCCCTTCAGCGCGGCCACGTCCTTGGCCAGCCCCGCGACCTTGTCGTTCAGAGCCGCGAGCTGCCCGGCGAGGGCCTCCAGGCCGTTCTCCCGGCCCGCGCCGCCGTTGCCGTTGGCCGCGAGGCTCCGCACCCGGGCGACTCCGGTCGGGACTCCCCGGAGCGGGACTTCCACCTCCTGCCACGCCGACAGTACGGCCGACTGCTCGGGGCTGCCGACACCGAACAGTTCCCCGGCCTTCTGGAAGGTGGTACCCGCGAAGTCCTCGAACCCGTCCTCGGCGCTGGAGGCCTTGAGCGATTCGTACCAGATGCTTCCGGCAGCCTCCCAGGCGAATCCACCGATGCGCACAGCGGTCAGGTAGAACGCCTTGTTCGGAATACCGGAGTTGTAGTGCACCCCACCGAAGTCACCTCGTTTTGTGTCCGGCAGGTGGATGAACTTGCTCATGCGGTCGGGCTGGGGGTCCTTCCCGAACTGCGGGTTGTTGTAGGCCTGACCCGGGTCCTTCATCGACCGCAGGGCGTCGCCGCCGATCCCCGGGGTCCACACGTCACCCCCGATCAGCCAGTCCGCCTCCTCAGCCGTCTGCTTCTTCGACCACTGCTTCACCAGCGACCCGAACACGTCCGACATCGACTCGTTCAGAGCCCCGGACTGGTTGTGGTACTCGAACTCCGCGGTGTTGTCGGTGACGCCGTGCGTCAGCTCGTGGGCGATCACCTCGAGGGATCCGGTGAGGTTGCTGAACTCCTTGCCGTCCCCGTCGCCGAAGAGCATCTGCCGTCCGTCCCAGAAGGCGTTGTTGACCTGGAAACCGAAGTGGACGTATCCGTCCAGGCGCATCCCCCGGCCGTCGATCGAATTGCGCTGGAACACTTCCTTGTAGAAGTCACGCGTGAGACCGAGCGCTTCGAACGCCTGGTTGACGGACGGATCCGCGGACTCCGGGCCGTCCTCCGGCCTCGCCAGAACGGCGTTGACCAGAATCTCCGCCTGCTCGCAGTCGAAGACGGTGCGCCGGCCGTCACCGGGGGCGGCCGCGCCGGCGAAGGACGCCCGCACCGATCGCTCGCCCCGCAGGCGAGCGGTGACCAGCAGGGTGTCCAGGGCGGCCTGGCGCACCTCGCCGTCATCGCTGTCCAGGAGCTTGTCGAGGATGTACGGGGGGATGATGCAGTTGATTGGGCGAGCCCTGCTCATGGGACACCTCCTGAGCGAGAGGACCGATGGCCGAGCACGCGTCACCTTGACGGCTGCTCAGCTGGTACCGGATCACCGATCGTCGCGTTTCAACCGTCAACGCGAGGTGGGATTCTTTGTTCAGCACGGTCGTCATCCCCAGTGCAGCGGCGCGGTCGCGCTGACATCACCAGTTACTTGCCGTCCACGGCACGAGGGGGAAATTGTTCGTTGCCCGAAGAATCTTTGATCGGCCTTCAACTCCCCCTGGACAACACTACGCTCACGCAATAAGCCCTGCATCCTACAACAGCCAGGATCAGGTCATATTTCGCATTCAAATTTTGACGATAGAACGATGAGTCCCGGGCGGCGGCCAAGGCCAAAGAACAGCGGTCACATGCTCTTTGGCAGACGTGGTCATCTTTCGCGGGCCGACTGCGAGAGGAGGGGACTAGCCGGTTGTGGAGTTGTCGCCCCATGTCGGTCAAGTCGGTCCGAACCTCTTCGAATTGTTGACGCTGTCACCGCATCAGCATCATCGCTCCACCGGCGCCGAGGCCGCCGGCTCGGAGATCGCACGCGCCATGAAGAAGAAGACGTCGTCGATGACGCATCGAGCTCCCGGGTGCCCCACGGATTCCGTACCGTACAGGCCGGTGAACTGCACGGACAGCGGATCTGCACGATGAGTGCCGTCAGGAATAGCCTGGAATGGAGCGGCACCGGGGCGGAGCGAACCCTCTCGGTGCACCCTCTCTGCCCCGGAGTGCCGCACAGCAGGGAGGAAGAGTCATGCCCTGGAATCTGAGCGGCACATACCTGGAGAGCTGTAACTGTGACGTGGTGTGCCCTTGCACCACTTCGGGCCTCACCGCACCGGCCGACCACGAGCGCTGCCAGGTGACCTTCGCCTTTCACGTGGACAGCGGGACCGTGGACGACGTGGACGTCTCCGACCGCAGCGTGGCCGTCTTCATCGACGGGCCGCGGGTGATGGCCGAGGGCGGCTGGCAGGTGGCGCTGTACGTCGACGCTTCAGCCGATGACGGCCAGGCGGAGGCGCTGGGGAAGGTCTTCTCGGGCCAGGCGGGCGGCCCGATGGCCGGGCTCGCTCCGCTCATCGGCGAGGTCCTCGGCGTGGAACGCGTCCCCATCGACTACCGCGACGACGGTCGCCACCACGCCGTGCGGGTGGGCGATGCCATCGACATCGAGATCGAGGACCAGATCGCCCCGCAGTTCGGCCAGGACGGCCCGGTGATGAGTCTGACGGGCATGTTCCACCCGGTGAACAGCACACTGACGATCGCCCGGTCCACCCGGGCGACGGGCGACGGCGTGTACGGCCGGTCCTGGGACTTCACGGGCGGCAACGGACACTCGGCGCCCTTCATGTGGTCCGGATGACCGGTGGGCCGGTTATCGTCCGCATCCGGGTGGTCCCCGCCGGGCTGCTGCTGGTCGTGGCGGCCGCCGCCTGGGTCTGGGTGGTGACGCACTGGGGCGGCATGCCGGCCGTGCCCGGCACCATGGGCCTGGGCCTGGCCGCTTTCCTGGCCGTGTGGACGCTGATGATGACGGCGATGATGCTGCCCGCCACGGCGCCCGTCGCCGCCTTGTACGCACGCACCCTCACCGTGCACCGGGCACCGCGCATGGTCGTTTTCACGCTCGCCTACCTGCTCGTCTGGGCCGCGGCCGGGCTGCCGGCGTATGCGCTGGCTGTCGGCCTCGGCCGGGCGGCGCACCTCACCCCTGCGGCGGGGACAGCGGTGGCCGCGGCCGTGTTCGCGGTCAGCGGCGTCTACCAGCTCACGCCTCTGAAAGACCGCTGTCTGGCGAGGTGCCGTTCGCCGATCGGCCTGATGCTGCGCTACGCCTCGTACCCGCGGGCCTCGCGCGATCTGCGTGCCGGAGCCCACCACGGGGCCTTCTGCCTGGGCTGCTGCTGGTCGCTGATGGTGCTGCTGGCGGCGTTCGGTGTGATGAACCTGTGGGCCATGGTGGTCCTGGCCGCCGTGATCACCGCCGAGAAACTCGCTCCGTTCGGCCGCCTGGTGGCCCGTGCCGTGGGGATCGCCTCGATCGTCCTGGCCGTCGCCGTCTTCTGGGTCCCGGCGCTGGCTCCGGGTCTCACCGGCGGCGGTATGGCCGGGATGTGAGCACGGGCGGCGCCTGCCGAGAAGTCCTCGGTGCGGGGCGGCCGCTTCGAGAGGGCTCGCTCGCGGGCGCGGCCTGCACGGACCATTGCGGTGACTTCGCGGACGTATGCGGTTCCGAGCCCGGCCTCGTCCAGCTCTTCGGTCGCGCTCCGCATCGCACCTGGTGCAGGTGAGGTCGCCTCGGCGGTCGTGCCGGTCCGTTCCGGCCCAGGCGGACGGCGGGCACCATGCCCGCGAGCCGGGTGTTCGCCGGTCACCTGGGTGCCGGGGCGGCTACGAGTGGCCGGGATGCCGGGTCAGTCCTCCGGCCCCTCGGTCTCCCGGGGTCCATCGCCGATGGCAATCCGCAGGTCGTGCACGCCCTGCATGACGTCAATGAGGGCTTCTTCCGCCCCGCCCAGAGCCCGCCGGGTTCCCTCGACGTCACCTCGATCGGCATGCATCTGGGCACTGAGGGTGTACAACGCCGTCATGGCGGCAGCGAAAGACGCCTCCCGGCCCGGCAGCGATTGTTCCCCCTCGGACTCGGAGACCTGCATGGCGGTGCGCTGCAGCCTGTTCGTCAGGACGTTCACCGCGAGGCCGGGGTCACGACCCAGCCGGTCCGTCCAACCGAGCGACGTCTGCAGGACATCCTCGATCTCCCCCTCCTCGGACAGCCGCGTCGCAGCAGTGATCTCCCACTCTGCCGTGGCCAGCAGTGCGCCCAGCAGCCGTAGGCGGTCCGCCTCCCGCGGCCCCTCGGAGCGGACCTGCGGATCCGCCACCGGTTCGGCCCCCAGGGCAGCCAACGCCGCCCAGATCTGCTCAGCACTCGCCGGATGCTCACTTTTCATACCCACGCCCTCAGCTTCGCTCCCCGAGGCCGCCCTCGCCCGCCCACACACCGGCGACAGGGACGCGGGAATCGACCCCACGGCCTGCTCCGGGGCGGGGTGCCGGCGCGGACGGCGAGATCACATCCCAAGAGGGCCGGCAGATCGTCCCGTGCCGGCGCCCGCCGTCCTCGCACCACCGCGGTTCGGCCTAGCCTGAAGATCCGCCGGGCAGTCGTCTCTTCGCCTCCCGGCTCGTACGGCACCGCACCCACCGGACGGCAGCAAGCCGACCGGCATGACGCTGACGGCAGTGGAGGTGCTCGGCCTGGGCCAGAAGGTCCTCGAGCGACTGGCTCAGGACCTGGGGGTGTGATAATTCCCGGCTTCGATTGTCACCGCGGTGCATGGTGGTCACAGGTGTTCCTAAGGGAGCACCTGCCCGCCGCCTGGGTTGGACAGCCTTGAGGCGGTGGGCCCGCGCATCGGTGCAGCGGTACGGAACAGCAGGCGGGCCGGGCTCCTTGGGCTCGGCTGTGGGGCATGCCTTGAGCCTGCCGTCGCGGGGACCACCGAGGCGACCGGGGCACTGGCCCGATGACCTTGAGCGACCAGCAGTTCGGCCCGCAGTTCCCGCGTCGGGAACTGCGGGCCGCCATGAAGAGCACCGCCTCACGGGCCGCGCTCGAGGCCGGATTTCGCCGTGAAGGCATCGTCCCGATCGCCCGCGTCCACACCGGCCGGGTCGGCCTCGTCCCGTTCCCCGCGCTCGCAGCCCCAGCCGACGTCACTACAGGCTTGTGCAGTGGCTGGGACTGGATCGAGCCAGCTCGCGGTGCACCCGCCCAAGGCGACGTTCAGGCCAGCCTGTCCGCCGACCGGCCACCTCCCGGTGGATGGGTGTCCCACCAGAGCTTGAGCTGGAGAGTCAGCCCGTTGCCCGCGGCCCGGACGTCCTCCCAGGCCGGCGGATCCTGGAAGAAGCCGTGCGACAGGTGGTCCTTGCAGTCCAGGCGCACTTTCCAATGCTCACCGCGCGGGCCGATGTCCGTGACACCGCGCGTGCGTCCGCGCCCGAACAGCTCGGCCTCTAGGAGGTAAGAGCCTTTGTGCGGGCTCGCCTCGAGTCCGACCACCTCGACCCAGTCGTGCTCGCCGAGGACTTCGGCGCCGAAGTCGTGCAGCCCCATGAGAAAGGGCCTGAGAAGATCACGGACCTGTGTGGTGGGATGCATGGCTTCTCAACACTTCTTCGCAGCTACGCCGATCTTGTCGGGGTTGATGTAGGCGGTGACGATACCCTGCGGGTTGATGTGGGGATTCCTGCCCATCTTGCCGGGATTCGTAACGACCTTGAACCGGCTCTTCGGGGGGCACTGCTTGAGGATGTCGTCGAAGATCCGCCGTCCCGGCATGTCAACGGTGATCGTTCCGGACTGGACGGTGTTCGCTATCTTCCGGTCGAACGCGGTGGACCAGCGGCCCTTCTTCTTCAGGTGCCGGTAACCCCACGTGGAGGAGCCGCAGCGCAGGACGACCACGAGCTTCGGTCCAATCCTGGGCCCCCGGGTGTAGGTGCGGACGACCTTGGACTCGGGAGCGTGGGCGCACGGGTCCTTCTTGGCCTGTGCCACGGTTGACGGTCCGGCATGGCCGCTGTCGTGGGCCGACCCGGGGGCGGCGGCTCCGATAACTCCGATGATGGCCAGGGCGGTTGCGGCAAGGGTGTGTCGCGTGGTCAGCATGTCTCCTCGATTCAGGGAAGGTCACCCGCTCGGTGTCCAGGAAGCACATCGGGGTCTGGGCGGGCGTACGGATCAATGCGCTTTGGTCGCCATCGACGCTTCGACTACTGCTTGCTGCACCGCGTGATCGTAGGTGCGGTGCACGAAGGGAGCCGGCAACCTGTCGGCCCCGCGCGGATCAGCGCTGCGGTGGCGATCGATGGCGGCCGGGGTGGGCGATGATGCAGGCGGCGTGAGCGTGCCGCACAGCGTGGCGCTCACGGTCGCCCCGCAGGTATCGGGGCGTGGTTCAGTTCGTGGTGAGGCCGGCCTTCCAGGACACCGAGGCGCTGGTGGCGACACTCTGCTGTTTGTCGATGGCTTTTCCGACAGAGGCCACTCGCGGGGCGCCGTGCCACTGGGCGGTGGCGCCGGTGTGAGTGCTGCCGCTGCTGGTGGCTTTGATCGCGTACGCGCCGTTGGTGTTGGTGACACGGGCGCCGCTGTCGGTGACCTTCAGCTGCTTGCCCTTGGCCGTCTGGTAGGTGGCCCAGACAGTGTGCGAGGTGACGGGGATGTTGTAGATGGTCTGGGTGACCGTGAAGGTGACGGTCGTAGCGGGCTTCTTCCCACGGGTCTTGGTGATGGCGACGTCGCGGGCGATGCTGATGACCTTGTTATAAGGGACGGTCTTGTGGAAGCCCTTGGGGCCACCCTTGAGCTGCGCTTGCAGCGCGGCGTAGGCGGACCGGTTCTGGAGCTGTTGGAGGAAGATGTACTTCCTCAGGTTGGACAGCTTGGTGAAGGCCTTGAGCGTGGCGGCGGCAGCGTCGGTGTGCTGCTTCTTCAGCCACGCCACATAGGCGTCCTGGGTGAGCTGACGGGGCAGGGCGGTGCCGGCCTGTGAGGCATGCGCGTGAGGGGTGCCGTTGACCGCCGGGGCGGCCGAGGCGGCAGGGGCGAGGATCGCGACAGCGGCGGCGCCTGCGACTGCTGCTGTGCTGACGCGCTGCCAGGGGGAACCAGAACGCACTGCTGCTCCTGATGGGTGGTGTTACAAGGGGTGGTCGTGACGCTACGGGGGTAAGGCCTGCAGGGGTATTGACCATTGGGGCATCACCTGTTCGGGCAGGTCGCAGGAAGGAAGACGTATCTGTCGCCAGTGCTCCGGTTCTTGCTCCGGCCCGTAGTGCCGTGGGGGCGGCGAGGCATCAGGGGATGCACCGGCCGGACAGGCATCCGCTCGACCGGGCGCGGCCGGCTGGTGCGCCGCAACGGGACGGGGTGAGTGACGCGGAAGTCTCCGGAAGAAGGCCGATGACATCGGGCGACGAACGTCCTCCCGTTGTCGCTCGCGCCGTTCGCCGAACTCAAGGCCGTCGTCTTGCGGGTGCATCTCCCCGGCGGCCGCCACGCCGGACTGTCGCGAGTCAGCCGGCCCTGCGTATGTATGCCGCATGCCCAGCCAATGCGGCCACCGCCGTGATGACGATGAAGATCAGGCCGCCCAGGACGGCGTCCCGCGCGGTGTGCGCCGTCAGCATCCGCTGACCGGCGGCGAAAGGAAGCCAGTCAGCCACCCTGTCGGGACCGATGCTGGGGATTCCTCCGGCCAACGTGCTCACAAGGCGCTCGCCCAGCGACGGCAGCAGGAGCAGCACCAAGACCGGGCCGACCCGGTTGCGGATCAGTGCCGAGGCTGATGTGCACAGCAGCATCCAGCAAGCCATCCATAGGTCGAGTCGGGCAGCGGCCCCGAGGAGTTGCGTCCAGAGCGGTTGGTGGACGCCCTTTGCCGCCGCCGCGACAGCGAGGCCGCCGATTTCCAGAAGACAGCTCAGGGCTGATACCAGCATGCCGATCGCGGCACCCACAACGCACTTGGCCCAGAAGGCGTAGCTGCGGGAAGCCGCCGTGAGCCACGTGGTCCGGCTCGCGCCGCGCATCAGCTCTGTCGAAACCGGGCCGGTCCCCAGGACGAGGAGGTAGACGGCCAGGCTGGGCATCTGCATGAGGCTTGGCGTCCACTGCACCGAGTTCACCAGCGCCGGGTCGGTCGTGTCCTTGGAGGAGTTGATGATGAACGGGGCCGCTAAGGGCACCCAGAGCGCGATGACGGTGACGATCGCCGCAAGGATCCACGTGGAGCGCAGCGCGGCCAGGTGGCGCAGCTCGTAGTGACAGGCGCGCCACCATGCCTGTGCGGGGGAGGGCTGTACGTCGGTAGGGGTGTGAGAGCTCACCGCAGTGTTCATGTGATCTTGAATTCCTCGTGCGCGATGGTCAGGTAGGAGTCTTCGAGGCTGGGCCGGTTCTCGGACAGTTGAAACAACGGAACACGGAGGTCGAGGCACAGGCGGGCCAGCTTCTCTCTGCTGATGCCGGTGATGTCCGCGGTGTCCGGGCCGGTGCGGCGCAGTGCGAAGCCTTGCCGGCGAGCCAGTCCGGCGAGCGTGGGAGCGTCGTCGGACGCGTACTGGATCTGCACGACGGACTGCCGGTCGGCGTAGGCCAGGAGGTCGCTCATGTCGGCTTCGGCGACGACTTTGCCCTGTGACAGGACGGCCACCCGGTCGGCCAATTGCTGCATCTCGGCCAGCAGATGGCTGGAGATGAGAACGGCTGTGCCTGCGTCGGCGAGGGTGCGCAGGAAGTCGCGGAGCCAGCGTACGGCGTGCGGGTCGAGGCCGTTGGCGGGCTCGTCCAGGATCAGGACGCGAGGAGAGGCGATCAGTGCCTGTGCGGTGCCGACGCGTTGCGACATGCCCAGCGACAGCGCCGAAAGCCGCAGGCCGGCGGCTTCCCGCAGGCCGACTTGGTCCAGCAGTTCGTCTGCACGCCGGTCGGGTACGCCGGCTCCCGCAGCGATCATGTGCAGGTGGTGGCGTACGCGGTGCTTCGGGTGACCTGCCACCCCGCCGAATGCTGCTCCGACGATGCGGGAGGGGGCACGCCAGGCGGTGAGAGGGCGGCCGAGGTACAGCGTGTGCCCTTCGGCCGGAAGCAGGCCGAGCATGGCCCTGATGGTGGTCGTCTTGCCGGCGCCGTTGGAGCCGACGAAACCGGTGACGCATCCGGCGCGCAGGTCCACGGATACACCGTCCAGAACTCGCTTTTTTCCGAATGTACGCCTGAGCTCGCACACCTGGACAAGAACGTCTTTCACGAACACCTCGTTCATCGTCGGGAATTTCAGTCCGCATTCCGCGGGAAAGGACGGCTGTCGGTCGCACCGGGTTGCCCTCGGCCCCCCTGTGACGGCGCCTGCCGGCATTGCACAAACGTCGGATGCCCGAAGATCCGATTCCCGCCGTGGGGACAGCCTGACGAAGATGGCCCCTGTACGCCCAATGCCCTGGGCGTACAGGGGGTTTCACCCTGTTGCGGTGAATGCCCCATGCCCGCAAGCGACATGGGAGTCCCAAGTGAACACCAGACTGCGTCTGACCGCAGCAACTGTGGTCGCCGCCACTGCGTTCGGCCTCGCCAGCACCACCGCGCAGGCCGCCACTCAGCACGAGACGGTGACCCGCGCACCCGTCGCGACTCAGGTCATCACGACCGGCAGCAACGCCGAGGCCCGCGCTGTCGCCCGCACCATGAGCAGCAACGGTGTGGCCGACAGCGTTGAGGTCAAGGGCTCGTCGGTGGTGGCCAAGGGCGTCAACATCGGCAAGATCATTGCGCTCATCAAGAAGTCGAAGCCCGCGTGGCAGTGGCTCGTCAAGAACTCCAAGAAGGTCTACCACCTGGGCAAGACCAAGGCGGTTCGCTACATACGCCACGAGATCGACAACATGAAGTGGTACAGCCCCATCAAGTGGGTGCTGAAGGCCAGTGGCTTCTACTCCTCCGCCGATGTGATCTGGTCCGTCGTCACCTGGGTCTACCACCACGCGTAGGCCGTACGGTGCGATGATCTGACAGCCCCCACTGAGAGCCGCGGTGGGGGCCGTTGCCCTGCGGCTTTATGCGAGGAGACATGAACAACACTCGGAGCGAAGCGGAACAGACGAACGACAACGTCTGGTGGGCAGTTCCGGCCCTCATCGCCATCCTGGCCGGCGCCATTGCCTTTCTCGGACGAGCCGACGCGGCCCAAACGGCTGCTTGGTGCGTCTACTTCGCGGGCTGGATCGCAATAGTCCCGGTGGCCGCGCGATCCTTACTCAAGGGCCTCCACAGGCAACTCTTTCGCATCCCCGGCCTGCTCATCGCGTTGTTCATCATGGGCGCATACCTGTATGTCTTCCATCGCGACGGTATCCCCTTCGGCCACTAGTGCCGTCGTGGCGTCATCCGGCACCGGAGAAGACGACCGGTCCGTCAAAGCACCCTGCCGGTCGGATGAGCGTCCGACCGGCAGGAGTTGACTGCGCGCTTCCTCTCCTGGATCGTGCTGTCTTTGTCACTTCGCGGCAGAGATTTTCTGGAACGCACCGCGCTCCACGGCCCACTGCCTTTCCCAGTCGCCAAGTGGCCGCTGCCCGGGGGCGGCGGCAGCTTCGCCTCCTTGCCCAATTCCTGGGCTCGCTGCCCCAAAGGGCTCATGCCCAAAGATTCAATACCGTGCCGAGGCTCGTCACGGAAAACTCCTCAGTGATCGATTCGATCTCTGCGATGAAGCGGCGACGGTCTGCCCCCTTGCCTTTGTGCAGACCCAAGCTGGTTCGGACCATTCGACTGAGGAGTCTTTCCTGTGAACAGCAAGCTGCGCATAGCCGCTGCCACTGTCACCGCAGCACTCGCGCTCGGTGTCGCCGCTCCGATGGCCAGCGCCGTCGAGGCCTCCCGCACTCCCGCTGTATCCGCCGTGCAGGTCGAGGCGGCCGCCAGTCCTGCTCAGATGCACGCCATCGCCGCGGCACTGACCTCCCGGCAGGGCGAAACGGTGACCGCGAAGGGCGCTGTCGACCCTGCGCTTCTCGAAACGGCCAAGGACATCGTGGCCTACATCAAGAAGTACCTGGCCAAGGAGTACACGAAGGCCAGGAACGCCGCGAAGAAGGGCTACGCGGCGTTCGTCAAGTGGGTCAAGTCGCTCAAGCCGGAGAACCCCGTTCGGATCGTTCTGGAGATCGGCGGAAAGAAGCTGATCGAGATCGTCATCACTCTTCTGAAGAAGTGACACCCGCCGAAAACGGCGCGGTCACCCAGTGATCCTCGGCCGGGACGTGCTTGCCGCGTCCCGGCCCTGGTCGGCCCGAACGGATTCCGTACCCTGCCATGAGCCAAGCACAGCAAACCGCTGCCCTCCTCATCGCCGGCGCAGTCGGCATCCTGCTCTCCTGTCTGTTCCCGCCCGGCAAGCAACCGCGCAGACGCAGGGACCGACAGCGAAGGACGCCTCCGCCCCCACGAGCTTGAGCGCCGCCTGTCGGGATTCCCCCAACCGCCCTGGTCAGGCACACGGCCATCAGCACACCGGCCGGACAGGCACCGCTCATTGAACCCGGAGCGTTCCCCCCGCGTCCGGGCAGCCGCCGCCAGGCGCGCACCCTCATCGAGGATGCGTTCGTCTGGTGGCGGCTTCGTCGTTCCTCACAGTCGCGCCTTTACCGGTTGCCCGCAGCAGGCTACAGCGGCCGTTCAGCAGACATCTTCTGCGCGCGGGACCCGCACCGGCGTCCCCGGCACTTGCCTCTCACCCGAGGACGCCACAGCATTACGCATACGATCAGGCGGTGTCGAACCGCGCGATACAGCGGTGGTACGCATAAGCAAAAAGAGCCGCCTCGGTGCGCGAACTGACACTGATCTTGGTCATAATGCTCGTCAGGTGGGCCTTGGCGGTTCGTTCAGCTATGCCGAGCTTCCGGCCGATGTCCCGATTTGAAGCGGCACACGCAAGCAGCAGAAGCACCTCACGTTCACGCGGCGTGAGATCGCTGATGGCAGAGGGGTCGCCGGGAGCCGGCGGCTGGGAGATATTTTCCATGTCGATCTGCGCACAGACACCGCCCAACTCCTCTGCATTTTCAGAGTTTTCCAACACAGTCAGTTGACCTTTCCCCGTGTGTATGCAGTTGTATTACCCCCGTCTGCACCATCCGTACGGCGGGCCCCTGGCAAAAGAACCCACAACATCCCTCCTACGTTTTCCTGACGTGCGGGCGTATGGTCCGCCGACTCCCTTTCAGCGCGGATGGTCCCCGTCAGCGCATTGCGGACGGCCGCACACCGTGCGGAGCAGGCCCGGCCGGCCGCTCCCGAGATCGTCTTCCGTGCAGAATGGATCCCACCAGTGGGGCCAGGCGCCAGCGGAAGGGATCGACACAGATGGCAATGCCCACAGCCGTTGGCCGTGCTCACCCAGACCCTTGGGACCGGACGGCCCGTCCCCAGCCGCGTCGTCTTACTCGCTGGGGAGCGGCGAGTCATACCGCAGATCGCAGATCCTCGTGGCGTGGGGGCGGCCATCGCACATGTCGATGCGCGTAGCGCTGCCGCCCTGAACGCCCCGCAGCATGCCGGGCAGCGAACCCGAATGCCTCACGGCATGCCTGAATTACTGCCTGGTGAGCTCACCGGCGGGGATTTCACCCCAGAGGGCCGTACGGAGTGGGGAGCGCGCCGGCTTGCGAGCTCCGCAGGTGCCGGCCAGGCGGTGCTGCAGGGGTGCGGAGGCAGCGTCACCAGGCACCCGCCCGTCCTTGGACGGCAGCCCCGCGCAAGGCTCCTGTGCTCTTCGCCGCGCCTTCGCATCCTTCCCCCACTTCGTCGCTGCGGCCGATGTCCCTGCGCCGAGGCATCCTGCACCGAGCAGGTAGCGCATCCCACGGCGGGCTCGCGAGCGGAGGTGGTCGGTCTCCGACGAGCGCGCGATCGGGAGCCTGAGCGATGGCAGCGGTCGAGCGTTGTGAAGTCGCCTGTGCGGCAACCGCCCCTGCCCTTGCTCAAGGTCTCGCCATCGGTTCTTCCTGACGCCTGCTGTCGAGCGTCTGCTTGTCTGTCAACTGGGCTCTGTGTTCGGCCCGTTGGACATGACACTGTGACCCTAGCCGGAAGCACATAGTCACTGTCAAGCCTGCTAGACGACGCTGGCCCGAGATGATGGAATGTCAAATGCATTAGACACGTCCGCCAGAGAGTGGTGAATCAGGGACATGGGTGAGAGCACACCCGCCGCACGAGGATTGATTGCGGAGCGACTGGACGCGTTGATCCTTGCCAGGCACCCGGGCGGACAAGGCCCAGGGAGTGAACGCGAGATCGCCAGGCGCAGTCGGGACCACGCGAAGACACACCCGGGAGCCCCGACCATCAGTCATCAGACCGTCGCCAATATTCGGGACGGGGTCGTCAAGAACCCAGGGGTCGACAGCCTGCGAGCCTTGGCCAATGTCTTCGGCGTCAGACTCGGCTTCTTCCTGGAGGAGGACGCTCCTGCGACACAGGCGGCCGGTGCGGGCAGCCGCGGCCCAGCGGCTCAACCGACGCCGGCCGCGGTGAACCTGTCCGCGAGACTGAACCGGCTCTTCGAGACGATCCATCCCAAGGAGCGAGGCCCCTACAACTCCCACGAAGTCGCCGAAGCCATCGCCGAGCGCGGCGGGAAAATCACGGAGGAGCAGGTGGAACGGCTGCGCAACGGTACCTGGGACCCCACGAGCTATGAGCAGTTCGGGGCACTCGCCTCCTTCTTCGGCGTGCCGCTGGCCTACTTCGCCGACGACGCAGTCGCCACACAGGTCGGCATCGACCTCGACCTCCTGGACGCGCTCAAGGCACAGGGCACCGATCCCCGCCAGATCGCCCTGCGGGCAGTTGCCGATCTGGACGATGAGGCCCTCGAAGCTCTCGTCCCGGTGATCCAGCACCTGCGGCATGCCGGCAAGCGGCAGCGGATGTAGGGAACCGTGACGGGCGCCGCTGGTGTGATGGTGTATGGCGGTAGGCACCGGCCGGCGGAGGTGCCCTGAAGTAGGACCTTGTGGCCCATCGGTTGGCCGGCGCTCACGCCGCCGCGCGGTACAAGGGGGGTACCGCGACGTGACCTTCATTCAATGGCAGTGGGCCGTTGATCTTCCGGGAAGAGCGAGGATGAACGACAGGGAGCTACGCCGCTATTGCAGCGACATAGTGAGGCGACTCGACCTTCCGAAGCCGTTCGACATCAACGCACTCGTCGACCAGTTGGAAGAGCGTCGCGGCCGGCCCATCTCCCTGCTGTCCATGCCGCTACCCGCCGACCGGGGCCCGTGCGGCTTGTGGGTGGCCACTCCTGACGTGGATTACGTCATCTACCAGGCAAACACCCGGAAGGCCCACCAGAGGCACATCGTCCTCCACGAGATCGGCCACATGCTCTTCGGCCATCAGGCAACTCCCGCGGAGGAGGCGGAAATCAGCCGACTCCTCCTGCCGAACATCGATCCTTCGCTAGTTCGCGTCGTCCTTGGCCGCACCCACTACGACCGTAACGAGGAAAAGGCCGCCGAACTCATAGCTTCACTGATTCCGCTCCGGGCCGACGGCACGGCCCCCCGGCGAGCAACGGCTTCTCCCCCACATGTAACCGCCCTTGTCAGCCATTTGGAGCGCTCGCTCGAGCGAAGCTCCCGACGAAGGGTGTGACCGATGCTGTTCATCGTCGTCTACGGGATGCTGTCGCTCATCACCTGGAGCGCCTTCGCCGTCAAACTGAAAGACCTTTCCAGGGACTGGCGAAACAGAGAGCTGCAACTGTTGTGCCTGGCGATCAGCACGTTCGCCGCACCCTTCTTCTTCGCGACTCCCCCGGTCTATGTACGCCTCGACGCACTGCTCGGTCAGCGCAACATCGCCACCCTCATCATCTACACCTGCGTGGCCGTCTGCCTCACGTCGTTCCTCGCCCTCCTCGTAAGCTGGTCGTCGACGCAGTCCAAGATCCGCCTCCGTCACCGGCTCATCGTCGGATACGCCGTCACCACGATCGTGGCCATGGTCACCTTCTTTTTCCTCGGTACGGTCAACGACACGGAACATCCCGTCGACTTCGACGTCCACTACGCCAGCACGCCCTACATCACTGAGTTCCTCCTGACCTACCAGTGCCTGTTCACCGTCAGCATGATCGGGCTGATCCTCATGTGCTGGCGCTACTCCACAATGGTCGACAGGCCGTGGCTACGAGGGGGCCTCCGCGTCATCACCGCCGGTGCCGTCACAGGCCTGGGCTACTGCCTGCCCAAGGCCGTCTCTCTGGCCTGGGACGTGGCCGGAGACTCCCCCCTGGACTCGGTGAGCTCCGTGGTCGCCCCCATGTTCGCCAGCGCTGCGGCCGCCCTCTTCGCCATCGGCTTCACCATGCCCGTGTGGGGTGTGGGGATGAGCACGACCGCGTCGTGGATATCTGGCTACCTTGCTTTCCAACGGCGCTATCCGCTGTGGCAGGCGATCACGCGGGCCTTTCCGGAGATCGTGCTTGTCCCTCCGCCGTCCTCACGGCTCGAACTGGCCCGCGAGCTCAGCTTCTACCAGAACCGTCAGGTGATCGAGATCCTCGACGGCGAGATGAGACTGCGCCCGCACTACGACACCGCCATCAGTGAGCTGACGCGCAAGGAGTGTACCGGCCGCAGAATCACGGGCATCCAGGCGGAGGCACTTGTGGAGGCCGTGCAACTCGCCGCGGCTCTCCAGGCGCACGTGGTCGGCCGAGAGCTGCCGCTGCGGTCCGAGACAGACGTGCGCGAGTCCACCGATGGCGACCTGGCCAAGGAAGCCACGCGGCTCGTACGGGTGGCCGAGGCGCTCCTCTCCCCCGTCGTCCCGGCTGTCCTCGCACGCCTCACAGCGACCGCCCACGACTGCCGCACGCAGTCATGACACTGTTCGATCGCCGCCTCGTGGCGGACCCCGTCGCCGCCTACGCCAGGCTCCGTGAGGCGTCCGCGGTCCACCGCACCTCCACCCCGGACGGACAGCCGGTCTGGGTCATCACCCGCTACGCCGAGGCCCGGGCCGCCCTCGCGGACGCACGGTTCTCCCTGGACAAAGCCAACGCAAAGGTCGAAGGCGACTACCAGTCGTCCATGCCGCCCGAACTCGATGCCCATCTCCTGAACATGGATCCGCCCGACCACACCCGCGTCCGCCGGCTCGTCGCGAAGGCCTTCACACCACAGCACATCAAGAGCTTGGCCGACGGAATCCGGGCCACGGCCGCCGGTCTCCTCGCCGCCGGGCAGGGCGTGCGCATGGACGTCATGGAGACCCTGGCCGTGCCCCTTCCCATGCACGTCATCTGCGAGTTGCTCGGCATCCCCGAGCGAGACCGTCACGACTTTCGGACCTGGACGGACACCCTGCTCTCGCCGGCGCCCGACGCGGCCGCGGCCTCACGCACCGCGATGCGGCAGATGCACCAGTTCCTGGCCGCCGTCATCCGCGACAAGCGCCGCCATCCGGCCGACGATCTGCTGTCGATGCTCACTCATGCCCGCGACGAGCGGGAAGCACTGACCGAGCAGGAACTGCTCTCCCTCGCTTTCCTCATGCTGTTCGCCGGCTACGACAATGCCGTCCACCTCATCGGCAACACCGTCCTCGCCCTGCTCCTGCACCCTCGTCTGATGGACGACGTCCGACAAGGAACGCTGCCCCTGCGAGCCGTGGTGGAGGAGACTCTGCGCTGGAACCCGCCCTTTCCCCTAGGGGTGCGCCGCTTCGCCCTGGAGGACGTACCCGTCGGCGGCACCGTGGTCCCGGCCGGCGGCCGTGTCTGGATCTCCATCGCCTCGGCCAACCGGGACGAACGTCGATTCCCCTCGCCCGACACCTTCGACCCCAACCGCCTCCCCGTCCATCTGGCGTTCGGTCACGGCTTCCACCACTGCCTGGGCGCCCCGCTCGCACGGCTGGAAGCAGAGATCGCCGTCACCACTCTCCTCGGACGCTTCCCCGAGCTGGAACTCGCCGTACCAGCGGACGAGCTGCCCTGGCTGCCCTCCTTCCATAAACGCGGGCTCCGCAGCCTGCCCGTGCGGACGCGGTCGCGCACCGAGCCGGATGCACCGGTCGGGATCTAGCGGTCGCCTTCATCTGCCCGCCTCGTGCGGGCAGCGCACGACCACGGCCGACGCTCCTGCCGCACACAATGTACGGTCTATGGCCGGGCGGGAACCGCGGTCGGGCAGCGCCCGCACAGCGCCGTGGTAGCCGTCCTCGCCCCCACCGCCGACGGCCAGGTCCGGGCGGCCGCCCTGGTAGAGATCACAGATGGTCAGCGACGATCCGAACTCATCGCCGCTGGGTACGTTCGGGCTGTCCTGAGTGACAGCGACGGCTCCTGCGGAGGCCTGGGTGCCGACCGGCGGCGAGGTCGTCCATATACGCGGCCCTGGTGCGGTCCCAGCCCGCGCTCGTTCCCGAGCCACGCGTCTGGCCGCGGCCCGTGGTGGGCCGCTGCCCGATGCCTCCTGGTGCAGCCGACGCATGGCGGATTGGCCCGGCCTCCATCTGTCTCGCGTACCCACAGGCTTTTGCGAGAGGCTCTCAGCCTTGGCGGGCGGGCGTCCACGGTGGCTCATCTCTTTCCGTCCTCGCTCAAACCGTGATGACGGCCATGGTTCTCGCCGCACGCGCCTGCTGGGATCGCACAGTTGTTCCCGCAGAGAGGTCATCGAGTGATACCGCCCACCGCAAGACGACGTCACTTAGCCTTCAGCGCGATCCTCGCAATCGTCATCGGATCCGGTGCCACCGGCGCCGGCTACGCGGCCGGCTCCGAGGGCCCGCCGCCGGTGCACGGCCCTGGCGCACGGGCAGTTGCGGCCGCCGAGCCGAACACTCCCGACGGCCCCGAGGTCGGACCGCCGTTCACGAAGAAGAGCGGCGTGTGGCAGACCGCCACCACGACACCCACGTTGCGCAACACTGTCACCGCTCCCAGCGGCCACAAGACCACCGCGACCTTCGAGGTCCGCACCACCGATTCCAGCGGCAAGCCCACCGCCACGGTCGTCAAGCTCACCGACGACAACCAGTGGGGCGTCCTCGTCTCCAGCGAGGTGGCCGCCGGCAAACCGGCCTCTGTCACGGTTCCCGCCGGCAAGCTCAAGAACGGTGTCACCTACGCGGTCCGCTCCTCCGGGTACGACGCCACCAGCAACGTGTACGAGAGCGACTGGTCGCCGTACTCCACCTTCAGGATCAACGTTCCGCCGGCCGAGAAGCCGTACGTCACCTTCCCGGCGCCACAGGCCGCCTCCGGCATCGACTCGCTCGCGCAGACTCCGGTCGAAGTCACCCGCACCGATCCCGGCCCCGTCACGGGCGTACGCGGCGGCCCGGACGCCGGCCGCCCATGCTCCGCCCCGGACAGCCAGGGCCGCAAGGTGTGCATCCGGATCAGCCGTACCGCGCCGACTCCCGACGATGCGGCGGTCACCAAGAAGGCGATGAGGCAGGCTCTTCGGGGCGCCGATGTCGTCCCGTGGTGTGCCTCGAAGCCGGACGGCAAGGACTACATGAACCGGACCGAGGCGTGCCTGAAGAACGTCGGCTACGCCACCCTGATCTTCGTCGACGCCGATGAACTGCCGAGGTTCGGCACCGCCACGTTCGCGCTGTCCCAGCAGATCAAGCTGTACAACAAGAAATCCGACACCGGCACGGACCGGACCGAGTTCGACCAGCAGCTCACCGTGGTCCCGACGCGGATCGACGACGCGACCGAGGGCGTTCACCTCACCTGGAAGGCGTCCGACAACTGCAAGGACTGCACCAGCTCGCAGGTGCAGTGGGCGAGCGACGACGGCCTCAACACCACCCCGCACTGGGCGGTCGGCGAAGTCGGCGCCCCGTACGCCATGACCGCGAAGGTGCAGACGATCTGGAACAGCACCGGCAAGGAGCAGTTCGACCTCGGCTGGAGCCTGCTCGGATCAGCGGCGACGTCCGCGTGCGCGAGCTGGCGCCGCGCTGTGACGACATCGCAGGGGGCAGCATCAGGACCGGCTGCGTCTTCCCCTACTTCAAGCCCACCTGGACGGTCGACACCAACCTCTACCCGGCGGCCGGTGCCTACTACTGGTTGATGCAGGAGAAGCTCCCCTCCCATCCCGGCAGCCGGAAGTGGGACTCCCTCGTCACCTACCTCGGCCCCGGCAACAATGCCGATCCGGACGGTGGTGACTGGACCAATGACGACAGCCGCGGCATCGTCTGCCCTACGGGGGCCAACGGTTTCAAGCCCAACCCCGCCACTCCCAGCGGCTCGTGCGACGAGTACGCGCCCGCCAGTACCTACCAGAGCGGCGGCATGCCGAAGGGCCCGAACCAGGTCGCTTCCGGGAAGGACTGCGCACAGCTCTACACCAAGCCGCTGACCGGCGGCACGTGGGGACTGCTTGCCGAGAACTGCGACGGCTACACCGGCCCGAAGTGGAACGAAAGGTGTGGTCGCGCCTCCGTGCCAACGGATCAGAACACGGGCGCCTTCCGCGACCTCGGTATCAAGTTCGTCCCGCAGATGCGGCTGCTCGACAAGGACGGGTTCTTCATCGGCGATCCCGGCTTCGAGCACTGCAAGAACGCCGACACGGTCTGTGCCTGGAAGAAGGTCGGCGGAGACAACTGACCGCCCCCTGACCGGTTCTGTGGCCGGAGCACCTCGTGGTGTTCCGGCCACGGTGCTATGCCCAGCGCGTCCAGTCCGCATCCCGCGGATGCGCCGGACTGTCCCACGCCAAGGCCTGGTCGACGAGACCGGGCACCTTCGTGTCCTGGCGTCCGTCCGCGTACTCCACGCCCCGGTTCTCGTACAGTGCATCGGCGACTTCGATGAGATAGTCGGCGAACGACGGCCACGCGCCCAGCTTGGGGATGCCGGCCTCCTCGAAGGTTCCGATCCGTCCGTAGCCGGGTCCCGGGGTGCAGTCCATGAACAGCCCGTACAGGCCGCTGCGGTCGGTCGCGGCGAAGGCGAGGTACCGCATCGCGGGGTCGCCCGGCATGCCGATGGTGTGGGGGCCCTCGTCCCAGTACGGCAGATGCTGCACCGGGGGGACCGCATGCTTCCTCGGCAGCAGCCAGGCTGTTCCCTGTCCCTGCGGCTCGAGCCCGGCATCGGGTGCGGGTGTCCAGCCGAAGTCGGCGGGGTGACCGGTGCCGTTGCGGAGGCGGTAGAACGCCTTGAGGCCCGGCGGGATGGTGAGGTCGAGTTCCTGCTCGACCTCACGGATGTCGGCTTCCGGGGCGGGTGGCGGAAGCATCCGGTAGGAACGCGGAGCGTGCTGCCCCAGCCACCCCTCGATCCTCGCCCAGGCGCCCGCCGCGGCCTGCTCCTGCTGCTGATCGTCGGTCATACCCGCGACCCTATGGGGCTCATGCCGTTCTCCGGCAACCGCACGGTCCTGGCAGCTGAGAAGGCTTAGCGTTTACCGCATTCCATTGCAACGACTTCAGGCCCACGCTGTTGCGTTAGATTCCCACTTGTTGCAATGATTTCCCTGCATCACCCTGTGAATACGGGGACTTAGGGCAACAAGACTGTCGCCCAGCAGGTGAATGCAACGTAGCGTTTCCGGTGTCAGAAACAGCGGGCCGAAGGGGCCCGCACCGGAAGACCGAGGAGTTCCGCCATGCCGAAGTTCGCCACCCCCGCCCCCGTGACCGCCCACCTCGACATCCCCGCCGGACGCATCCGGCTCATCGCCGCCGACCGCGCCGACACCACCGTCGAGATCCTGCCCGCCGACCCCGCCAAGAGCCGCGACATCAAGGCCGCCGAACGGATCGACGTCAGCTACGACGACGGCGTCCTGCGCATCACCGCCCGCGAGCCCGCCCACCGCGCCCTCGGCACCCCCGGATCCGTCGAGATCACCGTCCAACTCCCCGCCGGCTCCCACCTGAAGGCCACCGCCGCCCTCACCGAACTCCGCGGCGTCGGACGCCTCGGCCACGTCACCCTCGACGCCGCCCAGGCCACCGTCAAACTCGACGAGACCGACGAAGCCCGCCTCACCCTCAAGGCCGGCGACATCACCCTCGGCCGCCTCACCGGCCCCGCCGACCTCAGCACCCACAAGGGCGACCTGACCGTCACCGAGGCCCACCGCGGCACCCTCACCCTGCGCACCCAGCACGGCCGGATCTCCGTCACCGCCGCCCGCGGCACCTCCGCCACCCTCGACGCAGGCACCGCCTACGGCCGCATCCACAACGCGCTCGCCAACACCGACGGCGCCGCCGCCGGCCTCACCATCCACGCGTCCACCGGCTACGGCGACATCGACGCCCGCAGCCTGTGAGGGAGCGTCCCATGACCGAGCCGGCCCCTGTCGAGCCCGATCGTCCCGGAAGGAAGTCCGCACCACCGCACCAACCGACGAGCGGTCGGGGTTCGGTTCCGGGGCCGCGAAGAGAGGAGGGGACGGCCCTCGCCCCAAGCCGCCCGACCGGTGACCGGGCTCCGCCCCCCGCGGCGAGGGGCGTCGGGCGGGAAGCACGGCGGCGCCGGGAACACGCCGTCGTCGTCCTTGCGCGGTCGTGAAGGGTCCGGTTCGTAGCATGAGCCGGTGATCACGTCCGATGAGCGGGGTCCCCGGCGGCACGGGCCGCGCAGGCAGCCGGTGCGGTGGCGCCGGCTCGTCCTCGGTGCGGCCGGAGGTATGGCGGGGGCCGGCGTGATCGTCGCCGGGCTCGCTCTGCGCGACGGCCCGGCGGAACCGGCCCCGGCCGCCTCCGCCGGCACTCCCCCGCGGACGGTCCGGAGCACGGCTCCCCCGCGCCCCGCGGCGGCGCCCCCGGCACCGCGCCCCACCGGCAGCGTGCGGATCGCCGCGGTCGGGGACGTCGTCATGGGCACGCTGCCCGACGACCTGCCGCCGGACGACGGCGCCTCCTTCTTCGACCCGGTCCAGGACCTGCTCTCCGGCGACGTGGTCCTGGGGAACCTGGAGGGCACCCTCACCACCGGCGGGACCAGCAAGTGCGACGACGACAGTACGCACTGCTTCGCGTTCAACGCCCCGCCGTCCTACGGCCGCTGGTTCAAGAAGGCCGGCTTCACCGTGATGAACCTGGCCAACAACCACATCGACGACTTCGGGGCGGAAGGGCGGCGCCAGACGTTCGCCGCGCTGCGCGCCGCGGACCTGCCGTTCACCGGCCGGGCGGGACAGATCACCCTCCAGCCGATGCACGGCCTCCGCGTCGCGGTGCTCGGGTTCGCCCCCGACGAGGGGTCCGCCGACCTCACGGACCTCCCCGCCGCCAAGCGGCTGACCGCCCGCGCCGCGGCGATGGCGGACATCGTCGTCGTCACCATGCACGCCGGCGCCGAGGGCGCGGACCACACCCATGTCGAGCCGGGCACCGAGTACTTCCTCGGCGAGGACCGCGGCGACGCCCACCGCTTCAGCCGCGCGGTGATCGACGCCGGCGCCGACCTCGTGGTGGGCAGCGGCCCGCACGTCATGCGCGGGATGGAGTTCTACAAGGGCCGGCTGATCGCCTACAGCCTGGGCAACTTCGCCGGCTACAAGGTGTTCGGCCTCGGCGGCATCCTCTCCACCAGCGGCGTCCTCGACGTCACCCTCCACGCCGACGGCACCTACGCCTCCGGACGCCTGCACCCGACCGAACTCGTCCCGCCGGGCACCCCGGAGCCGGGCGGCGACGGGATCGGCCTCGTCGCCGGCCTGTCGCAGGAGGACTTCGGCCCGCACGCCGCCCGTATCGCCGACGACGGAACGATCCGGCACCCCTAGCCTGCGCAGTCGGGGCACCAGTCGGCACACCAATCGGGGCGCAGGCCCAGGAGCGCCCCGGCCCAGGAGCGCCCGGCCCAGGAGCGCCCGGCCCGCGCCATTTAGATTGTGCACAATTTAATTGTGTGCTTTGATTCGGGTCGGGGCACCCCCCGACCTTCCCCCGCAGGGAGGACGGACGCGCGGCCGGAGAGCGAGCCACCCCTTTTCGCCCTCCCCCGCGCCTGCCCCCAGGTGCTCGACGCGCCGGCCGCCGACCGCGGTGCGGCGCTCCCGACTCACAGGAACCGAGAACACGCCATGAACTCCCCCATGAGGCTGCTCGCGCTGTCCGCACTGGCGACCGCGGCGGTCGTCGCCGGCACCGCCCCCACCGTCGCGACGGCCGCGCCCCGCCACGCGGACGAGCCGGCCAGGCCGACCGTCGTCCTGGTGCACGGCGCCTTCGCCGACGGGTCCAGCTGGAACAAGGTGACCCGGCGCCTCCAGGCCGCGGGCTACCGCGTCGTCGTCCCCGCCAACCCGCTGCGCGGTCTCAAGAGCGACTCCGCCTACCTCGCGAACGTGCTCAAGAACGTGCCCGGCCCCGTCGTCCTGGTCGGCCACTCCTACGGCGGCGAGGTCATCACCGACGCGGCCGCCGCCAACCCGCAGGTCAAGGCACTCGTCTACATCGCCGCCATCGCCCCGGAGAAGGGCGAGAGCGCCAACGACATCCTGGGGGCCTATCCCGGCAGCGAGCTGCCCGACGCCCTCAACCCCCTGCCCTACCCCCGCCCCGACGGCAGCACCGGCACCGACCTGTACGTCAAGCCCGACAAGTTCCGCGCCGTCTTCGCCGCGGACGTACCCCCCGCCGAGGCCCGCGCGATGGCCGCGGCGCAGCGCCCCATCGACGCCTCGGCGCTCGACGCCCGCAGCGAGCACGCCGCCTGGCACACCCTGCCCTCCTGGTACGCCGTCGCCCGCAACGACCGTACGATCCCTCCCGCCGCCGAGCGCCACATGGCCGAGCGGGCCGGGGCGCACATCACCGAGGTCGACTCCTCCCACGCCATGGCCGTCTCCCACCCCGGCGCCGTCACCCGCGTGATCGAGCAGGCCGCCCGGGCGACCGCCTCGCGGTGACGGCGCCTCACCCCTGGGCGCGGGCCCCGAGGATCGGGTGCCGGCTCACCGGCTCCAGTACTGGGCGAGGGCTCCCTCCCGGTACGGGGCCGGGCTGACGCTGAGTTCGCCGGCGAAGGGCCGGTCCAGGACGAAGACCAGGAGCAGGCTGAAGCCGACCAGTCCCGCGACGGAGGCGACGAACAGGAGCTGGACCCGCAGTTTGCGCATGCCGTAGAGGAACGTGAGCGGGACCAGGACGAGTGCGCCGCCGAAGGCCAGGACCTGCAGCAGCGGGGGGAGTTCCTGTCCGGCCATGGTCAGCCGGGCGCGGCGCTGGGAGGCGACGTCGTTGAGATGGCTGACGGCCTCCTCGTAGAAGACCTCCTCGCGTCCGCTCCTGGGGTCGAAGGTCTGCAGCGCCTCGAAGGCGGCCCGCAGGTGGCTCTCGGTGGCCCCGTAGCTCGGATGCCCGGCGCGCATCCGGGGCCACTGGTCCTCGACGACCGCGTGGACGTAGCCGCTCAGACTGGCGTCGAGGCGGGCGTGCACCGGTGCCGGGAAGGCCGCGGCGTCGCGGGCGATGAGGGCCGCGTCGGTGGCCTCGGACGCGACGATGGTCTGGGTGTCCTCCATCTGCGTCCACAGGGTGACGATGACGAACGCCAGGATGATGCCGTAGATCGCGCCGAACATGCCCAGCGTCACCCCGACCATGTCGTTGTGCTCGCCGCGGGCCACTGAGGGATAGCGGCGGCGCAGCAGCACACTGCCGGTGACGGCCACCAGGACGGTCCCGCCGACGGCGACGACGGCGAGGGTGAAGGTGCTGAAATGGTTGAGCAGCCACAGCGACGACATGGGCGCGGAGTCTAGGGCGCGGCGAGGCGCCCTTCGTGCCGGTGCGGGCGCGTGAGCGGTGCGGGGGCGGGGAGTTCGGGCGGGCGGTGCACACCATCGAGTGAGCGGCGTTCCCGCCCCAGCCCCCGTTGCGGGGGCCGGTGTGTGCCGTGCGCGGCGGCACGGTCGTCGCTGCCGTGCCGCCGCGTGTCCACCCACCTCCACCACCGTTGCGGATACCCCCGGGCGGGCGGCTCACCCCGGGCCGCCGCCGAGCCGTGCGGACCGTGGCCGACCCGGCCGTCCGGGCAGCCCCCCGGGCAGGCCGTCCGGGCACACCGTCGCGCGGGCGCGGCTTGCGGTCGCGTATCGGGTCTGTGCGGTCGTGTCTCAGGCCTGTGCGGTCGTGTCCCGGGTCTGTGCGGGCGGTGCCCAGGGCTTCGCCGCGGGCCGCGGGGCCTCGAAGGCGCTGCGGAGGGTGTCCTTCAGGGACTTGGGCGGGGCTTCCTTCTCCTGGGTGGAGTGCATGAGCCGGGCGACGCTCACGCGGAGGTGGCACTCCCGGTGGCGCTGGCGCACGAGCACCACCCATGTTCCGTCCCGGGTGAGCAGGGCGTGCCGGGCCGGTTCGTCGCCCGGCCGGGCGTGCCGGGCCAGGACGCCGGGCGTGTAGTTGCGGGCCGCGTCCTCGGCGGCCGCGACGGCCTGCGCCTCGTCCCCGTCGATGGGGTGGGTGCCCACCAGCATCCAGCGGTGCAGCTTCAGTTCCGAGCCGTCGACGTGCTCGGTCACCCGGGTGTCCTCCTCGATGAGGACGTACCACTGTGCGGTCATGCCGGTGCTTGCCTGTCTGTTCAGGGCCCGGTCAGGGGCCCGGCGGGGTCACACGAGCATGCGGTCCGGTCACCGGCGAGGAAGCCCCTCGACCGGCAGGGAAGTCGTGCCTGTCGTGCTGGTCGTTCCGAATCCTGCCATGTGGATCTTGAACGGCGGATCCCAGGTACCGGGGCCAGGCACGCCGCGCCGCGGGGGCCACCGGGAGGTGGCCGTGTGAACCACGACGGGGACCACCGGGCCTGCCCGTCGGCACCGCCGGTCGGCCCCGGGCCGCCGCGGCCCTGGGCGCGGCCGGAGCGGGGCGGCGGCGGGTGACCGCAGGCGGGTTCACTCGTTTGCCGGAATGCCGGGCCCCACCTCCTAGGTCGCGGAAGGCACCCGCCTGATGGTCTCGTCCTTGCTCCGCCGCTTGCCCAAGGTCTCCACCCGCGGCCTGCTCCACGCCGAGCAGCGGCTCGCCGAGCGGTACGCCGATCTCGTACGGCTGGCGTATCTGGTCCTGCCCACGGCCCTGGGCAGGCACCGGCGGGTTCTGCTCGCCCACGCGCTGGTGCAGCGGACCCTGCCCGCCGCGGCGTCCGGCGTGCCCGCGCCGCGCGCCGCCGGGACGACGCCCCGCCCATGTCGCGGTCGCTGTATGTGCCGGTGCTGCGCGAGGTTTTGGCCCTCTCCCGGCGGCCGCCGCTGTGGCCCGGCCGCGTCCCGCCGCCGGGGATGCTGCTGCCCCGGCTGCCCGTGGTGTGGGGGCTGCGGCTGTTGCCCCGCGCGGGCGGAGCCGACGAACTCGCCCTGGGCCGGGCGCTGTCGGAGCTGTCGGCGACCGCGCGGGCCGCCTTCATCCTGCTGCGGGTGGAACGGCTGACCGAGGCGGAGACCCGCGGGGTCCTGGAAGCGGCCGGGTTCGGCGGCGTCGAGGCCGAACTGCGCGCGGCGCTCGATCTCGACGCCGTCCTCGACTCCGGCGCCGCCGGGGTCCTCGCGTCCGAGGAGTTCGACCCGTGCACGGTGCGGGCCCGGCCGAGCGATCTGCTGCGCCGCCGCCGTCGCGTGCATCTGGCGGGAATCGCCGTACTGGTGGCGCTGATCACCGTGGTGACGCTGGTGGTCAGTGACGGTGCCCCCACCGTGCGCGCGGGGGCCGGAGCGCACCGTGCGTCCCGGCCCGCGCCGGCCGTCGACGACGTGGTGCGGGTGGCTCCCGGGGCGTGGGCCGCCACCTCCCGGGTGGACTTCACGGCCTGGCCCGCGCGCGGCCGGCTCGTGAGGGACCGGGCGCTGCTGCGCCGGGCGCTGACGGCGTGGGCCGGGGACGGGCACGCCACGCGGATCAGCCGGAGTGCCGGCACCGCGGCGGGCCCGCCGCTGGACGCACCGCACCTGCTGTACGCCGGGCCGGTCGGCGGCGGCACGGTGGTGCTGCTGTACGACGGTCAGCGTCTGGCGCGCTACCGCGAGGCGGCTGCCTCAGGTGCCCGGTCCCTGGTGCTGGCCCGGGTGGACGACGCGGACGTGACGACGGCCGCCGCCGTCGCCCTGGACACCTCCGGCGAGAGGGTGCGCTACCTGCTGGCGCCCTGGGTGGCCGCGTCGTGGACCCGCGACCTGATGCGTCCCGACACCCCGGCCCGCGCGCTCGCCGTGGACGGCGACGGGGTGACCGCGCCGGTCCCGTTGTTCGGCCCTGGTCCCCGCCCCGGTGCCGGCGCCGGCTGTGGCAGCCGTACCGTGCTCCAGCTGCGCTCCTCCTCGCGGATCGCCGAACACCACGCCTTCCTGCTGGCCGGCCTCGGCGAGCTCACCGCCGTGCACCTGACCTACACGCCCCTTCCCGGGCAGGGGCGCCGGCGCGGCAGCCGCGGGAGGCCACCGGCCCGGCCGCCCTGCTCGCCTGGGCCCGCACGGGCTGCGCCGTCGGCCTGCCGCACGGGCCGGGGGTGAAGGCGGTCAACGTCTGGGACTTCGCCGAGCAGGACCTGCCCGACGGGGCCGGGCCCGGTGTGTGGACGTGCGCGCGGGCCGACACCTGGCGCGGTCCCGGCGAGGTGGCGGTGGCCCTGCGCACGGCCGGGGCGGGCACGGGCGAACAGGCCCGCGTCGTGGCCAGGGCGCGGGCGACCGGCGCGTGCGGCAGGTTCGGGCAGCACGTCGTCGTCCACGCGAACTGGCGGTCCCCGAAGGGCGCCTGGTACGTGCTCGCGGCGGGAAGCCGCGCGGTGCGGGGGCTGATCGTCACCGGTGACGTCACCGCCGGCACCGACGGTGCCACCCTCGCGGTGCGCGCTGGGGCCCGGGCCCGTACCGCGGTGCGGGCCCGGCTGGCCGGGGTCTGCGGCCCATCGACCTGTCGCCGGGACGGTCCGGGTAGCCGGGGTGTGTGCCGGCCGTCCGCCCCGCGGCCCGGCCGGCGTGGTGGCGCGGTGCGGCCGGCGTGATCCCGCAGCCCGGCCGGCGTGGTGGCGCGGTGCGGGAATGCGTACAGGCAAGCGGTCCAGCCCCCGCTCGGGTGAGTGCGCAATGCTGGTGCGGGCTCAGCGCGTCCGGAGGCGATAGTCATGGGGTCCCTGCCCGGCTTCTGTTGAGAAGGGGTGTCCTGGCGATGGCCGACGATGCCTTGCTGTTCGTGCT
Source organism: Streptomyces albidicamelliae (assembly GCF_025642175.1). Lineage (NCBI taxonomy): Bacteria > Bacillati > Actinomycetota > Actinomycetes > Kitasatosporales > Streptomycetaceae > Streptomyces > Streptomyces albidicamelliae. The sequence continues at coordinate 73,231 of NZ_CP106796.1, forward strand.
TCCCGAACGTCATCCGCTGCTGGGGGCGGCCCTGTCCGCGGTCGGCGGGCTGGAGTGCGCCGAGAGCCCCGCGGTGCTGGGCTGGCTCCACGCCCACGGCCTCCCCGCCTCCTCCGAGCGCGTCCGGATCGTCCCGGCGGGCGCGGCGGTGCTGGTCCCCGAGGAGGCCGAGCGGCTGCCCGTGCCGCTCGGCGAGGAGGAGACACTGCGCGTGGAGCACGCCTGTGCGCCCAGGTCCGTGACGGACATGGAGTCGGAGCTGCTCAGTTTCCGGGACACCACCCAGGACTGGCAGTCGCTGGTGCACCGGGCCCTGACCGCCGGCATTCCCGCGCCGCGCATCGCGCAGCTGACCGGTCTGGACCCGCTGGACATCGTCCAGGCCGTCGGCGACTGACCGCGCCGCCCCACGCCGTCCCCGCGGCGTGGGGCGGCCGGCCCTCGCGGGTCCCCGGGCCGGTCATCCGGGGTCGGTGCAGCCGAACAGGCCGGCGTGGCCCGGCGGCAGCTGGGTGAGCAGACGGCGCAGCAGTGCGTCGTCCGCGGCCCGGGCGAGGGTGGGCAGGACGGCGTCGATCTCGCGCCGGGCCTCGGCGAGGCCGGTGTCGCTGCGGTCGGCGACGGCCTCGACGAAGGAGGCGGGGGTCAGCGGTTCGCTGGCCGGCTCGGCCGCGGTCAGCAGGGACGCGCATCCGGCGGGCAGGAGGGCGGCCAGGTCCGTGCGGTCGTCGCCCACCAGGTGGGCGCCGAGGACCTCCAGCACGTTCTGCACGGCTCTGGCTCCCTGTTGGGGCCGGTCGTAGCCCGCGCGTTCGGTGACCTCGGTGAGGAAGGTGCCCAGACTCCAGTCCATGACGGCTCCTAGTCGTCGCGTCTCTTCTCGGCGGTGGCCCGTGCGCGTGCCCGTGCGGTGACCCGCCCGCCGTCCCGAGGCCCCCGGGTGCGCGGCGGGCGGGGGTCTCATACGGGGGCGGTGGCGTGCACCAGGCGGTGGACATGGGCGACGCTGCCGCACCGTGCCGCCAGCAGGTCGGCCCTCGTCCTGGCGTAGCCGGCGCCGAGTTCCTCCCGGCAGGGCCGACTGAGCGTCTCCCGCACCCGGTTGACGAGGGTGCGCTCCTGCTCGTCGGTGTGGCGGCCGGTGGCGCAGGCCAGTTGCTGCAGCCGCCACTCCCCCTCCGCGGAGGCGAGGTCGCGCACCCGCAGGAGCGCGAAGAGGACCTTGACGGCTTCCTGGTGCGCGGTCTCGATGTGGGCGACGGTGTCGTCGTCCTCGAAGCAGGTGAGGAGGACCGGGTGCACCGAGGCCCGCTCGGCCTCACCGTGCGCGATCATCAGATGCGCGAAGTCGTGGAGCGCGGCGGAGCGGTCGGCCTCGGTGCTGCGCATCAGGCGCAGGAGGTCCTCCAGCGTGCGGTGGTCCTCGAGGATCAACTCGACGACATCCTGGGCGGGGTGCATGGATGCGCCTCCCTACGTGAGTGGGTTTCACCTCCGCTACCCGCACCATCATCACAAATTCCACACTTTGCCCCTTTTGCCCAGTCTTCGCTGGTCACCGGGGCCGCGGGGCGGGGCCCGCCTTCCGCGGCCGGCCCGCAGCGGCGTGCCTCTCACCGGCAGCCCCGGCCCGCAGCGTCCCAGCCCCTGACCCGCGTTGGGGGCACCGGACCCGTCAAGTCGCGGGAACGGGCGCCCGTGTGAGGCCGGACCGGGCGCGGCGGGAGCGTGTCGTCCGCGGAGCGTCGCGGAAGAAGTGCATACGGTGATCCGGCGGGGGCACACGGTGTCCCGGAGCGTGTATCCGCTCCGTCCGACCGGGGTGCCGCCTTCCACAGGGGTGCGCTCGGCGCTGGTCGCGGGACCGTGTGACGGCCCGCCGCACGAGAGGGGTTGCTGCTGTGCTGCTGCCGGCGGAGAAGGAACTGCGCGCAGTGCTGGCCCGCTTCGCCGAGGCCCGCTTCCGTCATGACCTGCAGCCCACCGGCCGCTCCAGCCGGGAACTGGAGGAGACCTCCGCCCGGCTGTGCGCCTTGACGTCCACGGGATCGGTGGACCAGGCCCTCGCCGCCGCCGACGCCCTCCTGGAGCAGCTGCGGGCGGAGCGCCGTACGGCCGCCGCGGCGAGCCGGGCCCTGGCCGCCTGAACCCTCCGCAGTGCCGTCCCGGCAGGGAAGAGCCCCCACCCAGTGGAGCGCCCGCGCCGCGCGCGCTATCCGCGGGGGCCGCTGATCCGGTCCGGCTCGATCACGTGGATGACGCGGACCTGGTCGCGGCCGCCGAACCACGGGTAGGGGCCGCCGAGATACCTGCGGGAGAGCGACTCGATGTGCTCGACCGCGCCCTGCGTGCGCACCTCGGTCACCCGGCCGCGGATCTGGACGTAGGACGCCGGATCCGCGGGATCCGCGACGGCCACCGCGACGCGGGGATCACGGGCGATGTTCCGGGTCTTCTGATGGGTCTCGACGCTGTTGATGAGCACATGGCGCCCGTCGGTGTCCACCCAGGTCTGGGTGAGCTGGGGGGAGCCGTCCGGCATGAGGGTGGCGAGGTAGCAGGTGGCCGGACGGCGCAGCAGCGCCACCAGTTCCTCGCCGAGCGGGACGGGCACCCGTTCCTCCGTTGTGCGATCGCCGGTCACCGAAGCAGGCCGCCACGGTAGCCCGCGGACGGCGGCCGCGGACGTGTGCCACGCGCGCCGGGGTCTTCGGCCCTGCCGTCGGCGGGACGTCCGGCGGTCAGACGCCGGGGCGGAAGCGGAGCGCGGACCAGGTGTCGTCGACGGCGATCTGCCGCACGGGGCGTACGCCGTGCGCGGAGAGCGCGGCGGCCAGGGTGTCGCGGTTGAGGTCCGTGCCGAGCTTCCCGCCCTTGGGGTAGGCCACCCAGGCGAGGGCGTCACGGCGCGCCGCGTCGAGCACCGCCCGGGCATCCGCCCCGAGAAGGTCGCCGGAGGCGGTCACGAAGACGAGCACCGCGTCGGCCGACGCCGCGTCGCCCGCGGCCACCCCGCCCGCGGCTTCGACCTCCAGGGGAAGGTCGTCGGGCTTGCCCAGGACGACGACGCTCTGCCCGGGCTTGATCTGGAGCTTGCTCATGACGGACACCCCCTGATGCTGCCATCCGGGACACGGCCGCGCCCCCACGGGGGGCACGTCCGCGGGGACGGCCTCGGTACTTTCCGGGGGGCTGGGTGGAGCGGTGGTGCGGCCTGCCGCGGGAGGGCGGGAAGCCGCAGGAGGGCGGGAAGCCGCAGGAGGGCGGGAAGCCGCAGGAGGGCGGGAAGCCGCGGGAGGGCGGGAAGCCGCGGGAGGGCGGGAAGCCGCAGGAGGGCGGGAGGCGCGCGCCGGCCGCCGGATTTGAGTTCTGTGCCGCAACGCGGCTTCGGTGCCGCGGGCGGCCGTCGTGCGGCCGTAGCGCCGGTAGCGCCGGTAGCGGCCGTGGCGGCGGTAGCACCGGCCGTAACGGCAAGCGCCGCCGGACGGCCCCACGGTGGCGGCCGGGCTGTTTCCTACACTCGCGGGATGAACTCCTACACGTGCACCCACTGCGGCACCGTCGGTCTGACGGAGGGTTTCATCGAGGACGCCGGCGAGCACTCACGCGGGTACGCGCGCTGGATCGAGGGCGCGTTGGAGCGGGGGATCTTCGGGGGCGCCAAGCGGTTGGGCCGGCCCCGGCGGCAGATAGCGGCCTACCGCTGCCCCAAGTGCGGGCACCTCGAACTGTTCGCCACCGGCGAGGTGTAGCCGGCTCCCGCCGGTCCGCGGCGGGCGTGCGGCACGGAGACCGGCGGGCCGGCCCGCCGTCATGGCGAGGCGTGGTGCGGGGGCAGGTGGGCGGTGGTGCCGAGGCGAGCCGTCGTCACACGGAACTGCGTGCGGGTTCCGGTGAGTTCCAGGACCCGTCGCGGCTGGGCCTGCAGGCCGGACAGGAGGAGGAGTCCGCCCTGGGCGTCGGTGTGCCGGTGCAGGCCTTGGAGGAGGCCCAGGCCGCTGGCGTCCAGGAACGGCACACCCGCGAGGTCCAGGCAGAGGGTGCGGTTGCGGATGTGCACCGCGTCGGTCACCCGGGTGACCCGCGGGCAGGTGTCGAAGTCCAGTTCGCCCGTCACCGTGACCACGGTTCGCTCGAGAAGGTCGCTGACGTGCACGTCGAAAGACGGCATGGGGAAACCACCGTTCGGGATCTAAGCCCATCACGGTCGGCTCCCACTGCCGGAAGTAGGCCGTCAAGCGCGCGGCATACGGTGCCGCATCACAGCCGAGCAAGACCACCCGCACCATCCACCGGCCACCTGGCTGCGCTGTCACCTCACGGCGGCGCGGGGTCTCCCACCAGACCAGGCTGGTTCTCCTCCGAGCGTGTCACATCGAGGCAACCGGCACCAGAGTGCCCTGTCCGGGCCACCCCTTTGAGGCCGCGCGCCCGCAACGGCCGTGCGAAGGCGGCCGGATCCGCCCGGCTCCCCGCACGTCCGCAGGCGGCCGCCTCGCCGGCCACACGGCGCGCGCCCCGCCGCAGTGCCCCGCGCGGGACGGCCGCGACCACCGGGAGTGGCCCCGGGGATGCCAAAGGGGGCGGGCTGTACACGGCCGGCGCTGAGGGGGGCGGCGGGGCCGGTGGCCGGCAGGTCTGCGGGGCCGGGGCAGGTGACCGGGACGGCGGCGGCATGAGCCGGCGGGCCCTTCCCTTATACGGTGCCGGGGCCCGCCCCCTGTCCGGCGCGGCGAGCCGGCCCCCGTCGGCTCGATGCGCCGCAGGCCGCGTCCGGTCGCGGGACCGGGGAGGCGCGTCCGGTCTCGGAGCCGGGGGCGCGTCCGGTCTCGGAGCCGGGGGGCGCGTCCGGTCTCGGAGCCGGGGGGCGCGTCCGGTCGCGGGGCCGGCTATGCCCGGTCCGAACAGTCGTTTCGTACCCTGGCGGCATGCGCATGCGCCCGACGTTGAGCTGGACCCCTGCCGACGACTGGCCGCCGGGCACCACGGACGTGGGGCCGGTCGCCGATGCGCTGCGCGCGGGCGGGGTGCTGGTGCTCAGCGGGGCGGGCATCTCCACGGAGTCGGGCATCCCCGACTACCGGGGTGAGGGCGGCAGCCTGAGCCGGCACACCCCGATGACCTACCAGGACTTCCTCGCCGGTGCCCAGGCCCGGCGCCGGTACTGGGCGCGCAGCCACCTCGGCTGGCGTACCTTCGGCCGTGCCCGGCCCAACGCGGGCCACCGGGCGGTGGCCGCGTTCGCGCGGCACGGCCTGCTGGCGGGGGTGATCACGCAGAACGTCGACGGTCTGCACCAGGCGGCGGGCAGTGAGGACGTCGTGGAACTCCACGGAAGCCTGGACCGGGTGGTCTGCCTATCCTGCGGTGCCCTCAGCGCGCGCCGTGAACTCGCCCGGCGCCTGGAGGCGGCCAATCCCGGTTTCGATCCGGTGGCCTCCGGCATCAATCCCGACGGTGACGCCGACCTCACCGACGCGCAGGTCGGCGACTTCCAGGTGCTGCCCTGCACGGTCTGCGGCGGCGTCCTCAAACCGGACGTGGTGTTCTTCGGGGAAGCCGTTCCCCCGCAGCGGGTCGAGCACTGCCGCGCGCTGGTGCGGGAAGCGGCCTCGCTGCTGGTCCTGGGGTCCTCGCTGACGGTGATGTCCGGGCTGCGGTTCGTCCGCCAGGCCGCCCAGGCAGGCAAGCCCGTCCTGGTCGTCAACCGGGATCCGACCCGCGGCGACCGGCACGCCCTCACCCGCGTCGCGCTTCCCCTGGGCGCGGCCCTGACCGCCGTGGCCGGCCGGCTGGACCTTCCCTTCGACGGCCGTAGCGCGGCCTGATCCGCCCGGAGGAAACATCCGGGCCGCGTGCGAGGCGCTGCGGCCGCGGTTCGCGGGTAGCCGCTGATCTGGCCGGTGAAGGGAGACGCGGCGCATGGCTATCGAGGCGAACTCCGCCAGGATCACGGGAAAGGTCCAGGGCAGGGACATCGTCCTGGACGGGCCCCTGTCCAAGGACGAGATCCGGGACAGGGTGTGGTGGTGGCAGACCGCCGACCCCCGAACGTCCGGGGAGCGGGAGGACCGCCGGCACGAGCACGAGTACGACGGCTCCCGGCGGGACGTGATCGCCACCCTGGGCGGGTACTACGAGGTTCCCGGTGACCCGCGCGCGCCCGAGGCCGCCGAGTTGACGGAGATGCTGTACGCGGAGCTCAACCCGGACGGTTGAGACGGTTCACGGCGACACGGTTCGCGTCGACACGCTTCACGTCGAGACGGTTCGCGCGGTGCCGGGCGCGGCCCGGGCCGGCGCTCGCGGCCCGTGCCCGTGTCCTGCGGTGGAGCGGGCGCGGGCGCGTGTCGTCGTGCCGCCGCGCCGGGCTCCAGAACCACGGGGTGGCTCAGTACGCGGAGTTGACGTTGTCGATGGAACCGTAGCGGTGCGCGGCGTAGTTGGCGGCCGCGGTGATGTTCGCCACCGGGTCGGTGGAGCTGTGGGCGGTGCCGTCGACGTGGTAGGCGTTGAAGGTGGGGTCGATCACCTGCAGCAGGCCCTTGGACGGGGTGCCGTTCTTCGCGTTGACGTCGTAGTTGTTCTGGGCGTTGGGGTTGCCGCTGGACTCACGCATGATGTTGCGGTGCAGGCCCTCGTAGCTGCCGGGGATGCCCTTCTTCTTCATGATGGCCAGCGACTGCTTGATCCAGCCGTCGAGGTTGTTGCCGGCACCAGCGGCGTCGGCGTGGCCGTCACGCGCGGGGGCGGCGGCGCTGTGCGCGGCCTTGGGCGCCTCGGCGGCCTGCGCGGAAGCCGGCACCAGGGTGAGGGCGGCGGCAGCGGCACCGGTCGTGGCGAGGCCGGTCACGGCGAGGCGGGCAAGACGGCGGGAAGCGGTGATCGCGGTCAAGGGACTCTCCTGTGGGACGTCGTCGAGGCGCCGGCCGGATATCCGGTCGCGGCCTGCAGGGCGTCGGGGCGAGCCCTGCTGCACGCTCCAGCGGGCACGTCCGGCGATCAACGCCCGGTCGGCCAGCGGCTTGCGGCAACGACCAACATGGTTAGCGACCCGCGGAACCCCACGCAAGAATGTGACGTACTACCCACTTTCGGAGAAACATCTTAAATCGGGCATCGAGGGGCTTTTCTTCCTGCTCGGGGCGGCGCGGACCTACGGCCCCGGATAGGACGTGACATGGCTCCTATGGGGCTCATCACCCCTCGGCCGGTGGATCCGGCCCCGCAGCGGCCCCCGGAGCGGCCGCTCGCCTCCCTCCCGAGGGGGGTGCGAGCCGGCCGGAGTGTCACGGTCCGCGTCCGCGGGGTCGCCGACCGTGCACCGGCGGCGGGGCAGGACCGGGCAGGACCGCACCGCACCACACCGCATCGCATCGCGCCGCACCACACCGCATCGCACCGCGCCGCAGCGGCGGACGGCCTTCTCGCCGGTGTCAGGACCGCAGGCGTTCGCGGTCGCCCATCACCACGACCGGGTGCCGGGCGGGGTCCAGGGTGCGCAGGAGGGTCTTCATGCCGGGCTCGGGGACGGTGACGCAGGCCGACGTGCCGTCGCCGTGGTCCATGTGGAGCCAGATCCCGCCGCCCTTGTCCACGCCGTCGGGGCGGTTCCAGTCGAACGGCGGTGCGCCCTTGAGCCGGTTGTAGTCGATGGCGATGACGTAGTCGAAGTCATGGGCGTGGGCGGGTTCGGGGTTCAGCATGGCGGCGTAGGCGTTGTCGTCGTACCAGTACCTCAGCCGGCTGCCGGGGTCGGTGCGGGTGCCGCCCGCGTCGGTGAGGGTGAACACGCCGACGGGGCTGTGCTCGTCGTCGATGCGGTGGTCCGTCGTCCAGCCCAGTCTGCCGTTGTGCGCGGGCCAGCTCTGCGTCCGGTACCAGGCCGAGCCCTGCTTCTCGTACAGGACGGCGAGGCTGTCGGGGGAATCGGGGCCTTCGCCGTAGACGACCACGGCCTGCCCGGTGTCGGGGGGCAGCTGACGGGACATCCGCTCGCCGACCCCCGGAAGGCGGATGCCGACCGCCTGGCCGGGGCGGGCCGACGCGGCGCCGGGCGCGCCGCCGGCGACCTTCCGCTCGGCACCCTGGCCGCACGCCGTGGCGGCGGTCAGCAGGACGCCGCAGGCGAGGACGGCGCCTATGGCGTGCCGTGCTCCGCCGCGCCGCATCGGCCGACGAGGGGACGGGGTCACCGTGAACATCCGCATGGTGCAGATCCTGTGACGCGGCGTACGCCCCTCGCATCCGGACGCGGCATCCGGCCCAACCGCCCCCAGCAGGGGGGGCGCCGGCCCGGTCCGGGTCCGCTTGCCGCGCCAAGTCCCCGCCTCCGCCGCACTGCTGGCCCGCCGGGCGTACGACGGGCCGCTCCTTCCAAGTCCCCGCCTCCGCCGCGTCGCTGGCCCGCCGGGCGCGACGGGCCGCCCCTGCCCCCGCGGCGCCTGCGGCGCGTGCCCGGCCTCCGTGGGCAGGGCGGGGCCGGGGGGGATCGATCGCAAGGTCCCTGGTTCAGGCCCGGTCCAGGGCCCGCCGCAGTTCGTCGACCACGGCGGTGGGCGTGCCGGTGCCCTGGACCAGGGTCAGTACGTGTTCCGCGACGCGGTGCAGGTCCAGGCCTAGGGTGTGCGCGACGTCGCGCAGTACTGCTGCGGCCTGCTCGACGGGCAGGTGTCCGAGCACGGCCACGGCGCCCTCCGCCATGCAGATCCGCGAGCGCACGGCGACCTCGTGGCGGAGGTGCTCGACTTCCGCCCTGAGCAGGACGCCCTCGTCGCCGTGCGTGTCGTCCACCGCGCCGAGCGGTTCCCCCGGGGCCTGCCCGAGTCGGTAGAACCGCATGTGATCACCTCAGCGAGTAGCGGAACAATGTCGCTGCTACCCAGGTGTCGGCGCCGCAAAGCTCTGCGCTACCGCCACCGGAGGAGCCCCCGCCCGGGGCGGGGCCGGGGGTGTTCGGCCTGGGCCGAGGAGGGGGTCGTATGACGTTCCAGGAGCACGTGCGGCGGGCGGCCGGTGAGGTCGTCGCCGGGTTTGCGGCGGACGGCGGGATCTACGCGGTGACGTTCCGGATCGACAGCGTCGAGCAGGATCCGCGGTTTCCGTACGTGGCGATCGGCTACACCACCGAGGCCGACGCGGCCGCCTCGGCGGGGTCGGCGTCGAACGCGTGGGAGGCGCGCTGGAGTTACGCCTTCTTCCCGCGGACGGGACTCGAAGGGGTGAAAAGCGTCGGGTGTGACCCGGACGGCGCCGCCCGGCACCGGCGGGAGGCCCAGGCGCGGGGGCTGTGGTACGAGGACGACGGCGAGCCGGGGGAACGCGGCGAGCGGCTGGCCGCGTGGTTCGCCCGGGTGTGCGTCGCGGCGGCCCGGCATCTGCACGAGGACGGCGTCATCGCCCGGGCGCTGGGACGGCCGGTCCCGGTGATCCTGTACGACATGTTCGACCCGGACGCGATGTTCGCACTGACGTCCGCCGCCAACCCGGCGGAACTGGTCGCCGAGTTCATGACCGAGGCCCCGGACGGGCCGGACGGGGAGGATACGGCGCCTGCTGCCGGACCGGGCGGGTGAGGTGTGCGCCGGGCCTCGCGGGCCTCGCACCGGCGCGGGCCGGGCGGCGCATCGGCGGTGCGGGGGCGGGCGGCGCACCGGCGGTGCGGGGGCGGGCGGCGCACCGGCGGTGCGGGGCGGGGCGGCGTCCGGGGGATGGGTTCCCCGGGCGCCGCCCCGGTGGGGTGCGGGGTGTCAGCCGACGCCGACCGCGGTCCAGGCCGCGGCGACCGTCTTGGCTTCGGTGCTGTCCGCGCCGTACAGGTCCGTCGCCGCCTTCAGGGTGCCTTCGCGGGCCGCCTTGTAGTCGGTCTTGGACGTGAAGTACGTGGTCAGCGCCTTGTACCAGACCTGCAGGGCCTTGTCGCGGCCGATTCCGGTGACGGTGGAGCCGTCCTTGGTGGGCGAGTCGTAGCTGACGTCGTTGATCTTCTTCGCGCCGCTGCCCTCGGCGAGGAGGTAGAAGAAGTGGTTGGCGACGCCGGAGGAGTAGTGGACGTCCTTGTCGCCGACGTCCGCGGACCAGTAGTCGGCGGAGCCGCCGTCCTTGCTGGGCTTGTCCATGTAGCGCAGCGGGGTGCCGTCGCCGTTGATGTCGATCTTCTCGCCGATGAGGTAGTCGCCGACGTCGGTTGCGTTGTCGGCGTAGAACTCCACGCCGGTGCCGAAGATGTCGCTGGTGGCCTCGTTGAGGCCGCCGGACTCACCGGAGTACTCCAGGCCCGCGGTGTTGGAGGTGACGCCGTGGCTCATCTCGTGGCCGGCGACGTCGAGGGAGGTGAGGGGGGCGGCGTCCTTGGTGCCGTCGCCGTAGGTCATGCAGAAGCAGCTGTCGTCCCAGAAGGCGTTGACGTAGGCGTTGCCGTAGTGGACGCGGGAGTAGGCGCCGACGCCGTCGTTCTTGATGCCGCTGCGGTTGAAGGTCTTCTTGTAGAAGTCCCAGGTCTCCTGGGCGCCGTAGGCGGCGTCCGCGGCGGCGGTGCCCGCGTTGGAGGCCTTTCCGTCGCCCCAGGTGTCGCTGTCCTGGGTGAACAGCTTGCCGGTGCCGTCGGAGCCGTGGTCGAGGTTGTAGGTCTTGTGGCCGCCGCGGCTTGCGTCGGTGAGGGTGTACGACGATCCGGACTGGGTGCTGGTCAGGTCGACCTTGCCGCTGTACTGGGTGTTGCCGACGCCGGTCTCGATGCCCTGGTACTGGAAGAGCTTCTTGCCGGTGGCGGCGTCGGTGACGACGTGCAGCTCGTTGGGGGTGCCGTCGTCCTGGAGGCCGCCGACGACCGTCTCGTAGGCGAGGACGGGTGTGCCGGAGGCGGCCCAGATCACCTTGCGTGCGCCGGTGGCGGAGGACTTGGCGGAGCCGAGGGTCCTGGCGGCGGAGACGGCCTGCTTCTCGGCGTGGGCGGCGGAGATCCGCGGCGTGAGCGAGGCGGGCTTGATGGCGGAGGTGGTCGCTCTGGTGACGCCCTCGCTCTTGCCGGACCTGGCCGTGTGGACGACGAGGTCGCCGCCGAGCACGGGCAGGCCCGCGTAGGTGCGCTCGTAGCGGGTGTGGGTGGTGCCGTCGGTGTCCCTGACGACGTCCTTGACGACCAGCTTCTCCTTGGCGCCGAGGCCTATGCGCTGCGCGGTGCCGGCGGCGCCGGCCTGCGCCTTGTGGATCAGCGTGGTGCGGGCGGCGGCCGACAGGGTGGTCGGGGCCGCGGCGAGCGGCTTCGCGGCCGCGGGTTCTGCCGGGATCTGGGCGGAGGCACTGCCGGCCAGGCCCGTGGAGAGCAGGGCGCCGGCCGCCACCGCGGTGGCGATGGCCAAAGTGGTGCGCGGGTGACGCACGTTGAGGAGGCTCACGAACAAAGGCTCCTTGTTGTGGGGGGTACGCCGCCTGGCCGGTGTGGGGCCGGCCCGGGCGGACATGGGATGGATCGTGCTCGTACAGCGGGTGGACAGAGACTGACACTTATGACGTGCTCATGTCACTACCTGCCGGGTGCTGCCGGTCGAGAATCGGCCGACCTGCGCGAGCGGGGAAAACGGCAGGTGGGAGCGGCGGCGCGCACATGTTGTGTGCGGCCGCGGGTGCCGCCGATCGCGGGGCGCCGCGACGGGCGGGGGTGCCGTGGGTGGACCGCGGGCGGATGCGGGCGGGTGCGGGCGGTCAGTGCCTCACCGGGCCGGGGCGGACGGCAGCCGCAGCCGCAGCTGTAGCTGTAGCCGTAGCTATGGCTGTAGCGGCTGTTGTGGTCGTGCCGCACGGTTCCCGGCTGTCACCTCGCGCAGGCGGGGGTGCCGGTGCGGGCGTGCGCGTCCGTGGGCCCGGCGGCGGTCAGGTGCGTCCCGGGCATCCCTGGCACAGCAGGCGGAGCCGTGCGGCGGGCAGGCCGGAAGCGGTGGGGCGCATGAAGTCTCCATGAAGTGTGGGGGGTTGGAGATGCACACACGAGAAAACCCCAGTCGCGTCGCCGCGGGCTACGCGGGAGGACCAGATACGACAACTCCCCCACGTCCCCTTCACGGGGTGGTCACCGCAGCGGCGGTCGCACGGGCCGGCCCGCACACATCCCGCACACGTCCGACCGTCTCGCACACACATCCCGGCCGGTCCGCGGGGCGGGTGTGTGCGGGGTTGATGTGTCCTCAGGCGCCGGCTTCGAGCAGGTCGTTGGGGTGGAAGGTGCGGCGGTAGGCGGCGGGTGAGACGCCGAAGGCGGCGCGCATGTGGGCGCGCAGGGAGTTGGCGGAGCCGAAGCCGGAGCGGTGGGCGACCAGGTCGATGGACAGGTCGGTGGTCTCCAGCAACTGCTTGGCCAGTTCCAGGCGTTGTGCGGTGAGCCACTGCACGGGGGTCATGCCGACCTCGTCGCGGAAGCGGCGGGTGAAGGAGCGCAGGCTCATCCGGGCGTGTTCGGCCAGGCGGTTCAGGGAGAGGGGTTCGCAGAGGTGTTCCAGGGCCCAGGCGCGGGTGGCGGTGGTGGTGGCGACGGTGGGTTCGGGCACCGGGCGGTCGATGTACTGGGCCTGGCCGCCGTCCCGCCAGGGCGGTACGACGCACATGCGGGCGGCGCGGTTGGCGGCGGCGGCGCCGTGGTCGCGGCGGATCATGTGCAGGCACAGGTCGACGCCGGCGGCGACGCCCGCGGAGGTCAGGACGTCGCCGTCGTCGACGAAGAGGACCTCCTCGTCGACCTTGACGCGGGGGTAGGCGCGGCGGAACTCGGGGGCGAGGTTCCAGTGGGTGGTGGCGGGCCGGCCGTCGAGGAGGCCCGCGGCGGCCAGGACGTAGGAGCCGGTGCAGATGGACACCAGGCGGGTGCCGGGCCGGATGCCGGCGATGGCCGCGGTGACCTCGGGCGGCAGCGGGCCGCCGCGGCCCAGCTCGGGCATGGCGTGCGTGGGCGGGACGATCACGGTGTCCGCGGCGGCCAGGGCCTCGGGGCCGGCCGCGGGCTGCACGGTGAACCCGGCGTCGCTGAGGACCGGGGCGCCGTCGGCGGTGCAGACGGTGACCTCGTACAGCGGGCGTCCGCCGTCGTCCAGGACGCTGCCGAAGACGCGGGAGGGGATGCCGAGCTCGAAGGGCGGGACGCCGGGCAGGGCGAGGACGGCGATGCGGTGCCGTCCGGCCGCGTCGGCGCTCCGGTCGGGGCGGGGGTCGGTGCACGGCCACTGCATCTCGCTCATGGCCAGATCCTGTCACATAGTGGCCAAACGGCCAACACCATGGTGGGGGCGGGTGCCGGATCGTGGACTCACGTCGCCCCGGGAGAGGCCCGGGCGGCCGGTATCCGATCGAGACGAAATGTGAGGCGGACAGCATGCGTGCGGTGGTCGTGGAGCAGTGGGGCGGACCGGAGATGCTCGTCGAGCGCGAGGTCGCCCGGCCCGAGCCGGGACTGAACGAGGTCCTGGTGCGGGTCCACGCGGCCGGAGTGAACCCGGTGGACTTCAAGACCCGGGCCAGCGGGGCCCTGATCGAGTGGGGCGCTCTTCCGGCGGTCGGCTGGGACGTCTCCGGCACCGTGGAGGCCGTCGGACCGGGCGTGGGGATGTTCCGCCCCGGCGACGAGGTCTACGGCATGCCGCTGTTCCCGCGGCAGGCCGGCGCCTACGCCGAGTACGTCGTCGCCCCGGCCCGCCACCTGGCGCCCAAGCCGGCGAACCTCACCCACGTGCAGGCGGCGGCGCTGCCGCTGGCCGCGCTGACCGCCTGGCAGGCCCTGGTGGACACCGCCCAGGTGCGCGCCGGTGAGCGGGTGCTGGTGCACGCGGCGGCCGGCGGGGTCGGCCACCTGGCCGTGCAGATCGCCAAGGCCCGCGGCGCGTACGTCATCGGCACGGCCAGCGCCGGCAAGCACGACCTGCTGCGGCAGCTGGGCGCGGACGAGGTGATCGACTACCGCACGGTCCGCTTCGAGGACGCCGTCGGGGACGTCGACGTGGTGCTGGACGGGCTCGGCGGCCAGAACGCCGAGCGGTCCCTGAAGGTGCTGCGCCCGGGCGGCCGGCTGATCACCCTGCCCGGCCCCGACGACGTCCCCGCCGACGTCCCCGAGCACGTGCGGGCGGTGTGGATGCTGGTCGAGCCCGACCACCTGGGCCTGCGTGAGATCGCCGCCCTGGCCGAGCGGGGCGCGCTCACGCCCGTGGTGGAGACCGTCGTACCGCTGGCCGAGGCCGCGAAGGCGCACGAGATCGGTGAGCAGGGCCGCACCACCGGGAAGATCGTCCTGAGCGTCGTCTGACCGCCGGCCGGGTCAGGTTGGCCGGGTCAGGTTGGCCGGGTCGGCTGGGTCGGCTGGGGTGGCCGGGTCGGGTCGGCCGGGTCGGCTGCGGGCAGGTGGAGTGGGACTGGAGCCCTGGGACCGGCAGGTCCTGGGGCTCCGGGCGTTGCCGGGTGGGGGCGGCTCGGGGCTTCGGGGTAGCGGTTCGCGCGGGAGTGGCGGCTCGCGCGGGGGTTGGGCTGCGGCTCGCGCCGGGAGTGTCTTCGGTGGTGGGAGAGCTGCGGCTCGCGCGGGGGCGGTGCGAGCAGCGGTGGCCGGGGGCCTGCTGCTGCCGGCGGGTGTTCGCGGCCGGTGTGTGCGGTGCCGGGGAGGGCGCGCTGCGGGTCCCAGGACGCCCGCGGTGCCGGGGGCGGTGGTCTCGTCGGCCGCCCGGCGGCGACGCCCGGCCGTGCCGGCGCCCGGCATGTCGACGCCCAGCGGTATCCGCGCCCGACCACGTCGGTGAACCGCACCTGCACCGCGCCGGGGACGGGCCCGGCGCGGTGCCCGCCGGATCGCCTTCGGCCCGCGGTGCGGCCACGCCGCTCCCCCACCCCCCGATCGGTCTCGCCCCCGCACATGTCCCACGGGGCCGGCGGACACCCCTGCTTCGCCGGGCCGGTGAGGGTGTGTCAGGTGCGCCGGGCGCGGCACTGCGCCGCCGTGGGGGCGGATACGCCCTGACTTCCGGCCATTCTGCGGGGTGTGACGACCATGGCGACCTGGCCTTTCACCCCCTCAAGACTAGTCAGATTCACACTAGTCCGAACTGAATGGAGATCTGCCGCAGGTGGGCCGTGGCCGTGACCTGCCCACACGGCGTTCACACCCCGCACACAGAGAGGGCACGTCTCAAACACGGTCCGTCAACTGGCCTTGCCCCGTTGCTCAGGCGAAGCTGCTCCCGGCCCACAAGGCCGTCGACCCTCACGAAGGAGCTTTCATGCGCACGAACCTGCGCTTCGCCGTCACCGCCGCGGCAGCCACCGCCCTGATCGGTGGAGCGCTCGCCGTCACCTCGGTCACCGCCACCGCGGCACCGGCCGGCCTGTACGCGCCCTCGGCCCTGGTCCTGACCGTGACCCACCCCGGCGGGACGACCGACACCGCAGCTCGCGCCGTCACCCTGAGCTGCATGCCCGGCGCCGGCGGCACCCATCCCGATCCCGCCGGGGCCTGCGCCGACCTGCGCGCCGCCGGCGGACAGTTCGACTCGCTGCTGTCCACGGCGCCCGGCCAGGCGTGTACGCGGCTGTGGTCGCCCGTCACCGTCACGGTCGACGGTGTCTGGCAGGGCACGCGCACTTCGTGGAAACACACCTTTGCGAACTCCTGCGAAATGAACAACGCCGTCGAGCAGAGCAGCCTGCTCAACTTCTGATCCCGCGGGCGCTCCCCCGCCCCGGCTTCCCGGCCCTGCCCGGAAGTGGCCCTTGCCTGCCGCGCGCCAGTGTTCCCGCGTGGCAGGCAGGGGCATGTCCACGGCGCGTTACGACGGGCGCGTCGAGCGGGTGGCGCGTCCAGCGGTGGCGGAGCCCGCGGGGATCGGGCGGGTGTGGCGGCTGTCCGAGGCATCGCTGGAGCTCGCGGCCACGGGTGTCAGCGCACCTGCGCCGAAGCGGGCGGCCCGCGGGCGGACACCGAAGTGCCCCGACCCGCCTTCGAGTTCGGGGCACTGATCGGAGGCGGCCAGCGGCATCACGGTCCGTGTGCGGGCAGCCGCCACCGGCTCCCCCCGACCCCCATCAGGCCCCCAAGTCCCCCGAATAGTGCGGGTTTTGGGCCGGTGGTGGGCCGCCGAAAAGCAGATAGCACGGTCGTTCGTGCAGTTTTAGGCTCGGGTCCATGACCCGTCACGCAGCGGACATCGTCGAGTGGGACCGGATCGCGGTACGGGAGGCGGTGCGGGTGGTGGATCTGGCGGGGGACGACGACTGGGGACGCGACAGCCCGTGTGCGGGGTGGACGCTGCGTCGGCTCGTGGCGCACATGGCGGCTCAGCACCACGGTTTCGCGGCCGCCGCGCGGGGCTTGGGCCACGAGGCCGCCCGCTGGCAGGAACCGCGGGACAGGGGCGAGCCGGCACGGGTGCACCGCGCGGCCGCGACGGCCGTTCTCGACGCTTTCGGTGAACCGGGTGTCCTGGAAAGGGAGTTCGTGCTGCCGGAGCTGGGCAGCGCCGTCCCCGGCCGCCGGGCCGTCGGCTTCCATCTGGTCGACTACGTGGTGCACGCCTGGGACGTCGCCGTCACCCTCGGCGTGGAGGTCCTTCTGCCGGACGAGGTGCTGCGTGCGGCACTGGCCGTCGCCCGGCGCGTCCCGGCCGACCCGGCCCTGCGGGGGCCCGGCTCCGCCTTCGCCCCCGTGGTGCCCGCACCCGCCGGGGAGGCCGAGGGGGCGGGAGCGCTGGAGGAGACGCTGCGGCTGCTGGGGAGGCGGCCGGAGCTGTGGCCGGTGCGCGGGTGAGCCCATGCCCACGGCCCACCACGCGACAGCGCCTTGCGTGCGCTGCGGCTGCGGCCGGGCGCCGCAGCCCCGCCTCGGGCGGCGCAGCGGGCGCCCGGCGCGGTCGCCTCGGCCGCCGGTCACGACGCCGGGAGTGGTCCTCCCGGCCGTACCGCGCGCGCCTCGGGGCCGCGGCGACGGCCAGGACGGGGCGGGTCGGCGGTGAGGGGCGGGCGGCGGTGTGCGCGCCGGGTGGGCGACGCCCGTGACGGCGTGTTCGCCGAACGGCTCCGGCCGCCCCCCCCCGGCTCGCGGGAGGCGGCACCGGGTGCGCCGGGGGGCCGGTGGCGGGCGGCCCCGGCGCGGTGAGGGCTACTCAGGGGTCTCCTCGGCCAGGGTGTGTGCCACCAGGGCGTTGGCGTGGCCGTGCGACCAGGTCGACGCCAGGATCGAGCTGGTGGCGGACGTCCCCGCCGACGCCGCCTCGCTGGACGAGAACCTCAACCGGCTCGCCCGCCGGTTCGTGGGCACCCTCACCCAGCCCCGGGTGCTGCAGCTGCGGCGGCTGATCATCGCCAACGCCGAAGCCTTCCCCGAGCTGGGCACCGCCTGGTACACGCAGGGGTTCGAGCGGGTCCTGGAGACCCTGGCGGCCACCTTCGCGCGCCTGTCCGACCAGCGGCTGCTGCGGGTGGACGATCCGCTGCCGGCCGCCCACCACTTCGCCGGCCTGCTGCTGTGGATCCCGGTGGACAAGGCGATGTGCACCGGCTCGCCCGAGCACACGGAGGCCGACCTCGGCAACTGGGCCGCTGCCGGCGTCCGCGCCTTCCCCGCCGCCTACCGCTGACCGTCACGGCGCAGCGCCCCGCCCCGGCCCGAACGGGGAGCACCTGTCCTGCTCCGCGCGCATCGTGGAGCGCGACGGGGCCCGTCCGGCCTGCCGCGACCGGCCCGCCTGTCGTGCCGGCGCACGGGCCGGCCGGGCGAGCGGGCGAGCGGGACGGCCCCGTCCGGGCCCTGCCGCCCGGGGCACCGTGCCGTCGCCGTGGACCAGCGCGGTCACGGCGCGAGCGACCGGCACCCCGCGGGAGGTGGGCCGGGCCGCCCACGCCGCCGACGTGATGACCGTGGTCGAGCGGCTCCGAGATGCGCCAGGACCCCGGCAGGGGGGTGCCGGGGTCCTTCTGTCGTGCTGTGGGTACCGACTCCGGGCCGGCGGGAGGCGGCCGGCGCGGAGCCGGGACGGGCGCCTGGTCTGCTCTGCCCGGCGCCTGGTCTGCTCTGCCCGTTCTGTCGGCGTCAGGCTGGGGTGTTCGGCTGCGGCCGGCCGCCCTGGGTGCGCAGTTGCTCGTTGATGCGCTGGGCTTCTTCGAGCTGGTCCTCGAGGATGACGATGCGGCAGGCGGCCTCGATGGGGGTGCCCTGGTCGACGAGTTCACGGGCGCGGGCGGCGATGCGCAGCTGGTACCGCGAGTAGCGGCGGTGGCCGCCTTCGGAGCGCAACGGGGTGATCAGGCGGTGTTCGCCGAGGGTGCGGAGGAAGGCGGGGGTGGTGCCGAGCATCTCGGCGGCCCGGCCCATGGTGTAGGCGGGGTAGTCGTCGTCGTCGAGATTGCTGGCGGACCGGGTACTGGCAGGGGGCATAAACCTCTTCTTTCACGGACGCGTCGGGGCCCGGGCCGCCGTACGGCGGCCCGGGCCCCGAGCTTTCAACACCATCTACCGGCCGACTGCGCCGGCCTTCTGTGTCCGCAGGGTCCGCCTGGGAGGACGGGGCTGCGGGGATCGCGGATGCGTGACCGGGGACCACCTTCCAATCCGGGGCCTTGCGGTACCCGAGCGGACTACCTCCTCGCCCGGGCGATCCTGATGGCGCTCTGCTCCTTACCTTCGACTACTCGGTGGCACTGCTACATACCGCGGGTACTGCTCGCAACCCCACGGGTCGCGTCCCGCTGACCTGTTCGCACGGCGTTCATCCGTGCCCACGTCGACTTCCTGGGTACGCCAGAAAAGATAACTCCGTAGCTGGGCAATGTCTACCTTCGCCACGACAGATTTCCTCCGTGGCCGTCACCCTGACTCCTGCCCCGAAGACACCTGGAAGAGGGCTGCGCCCGGTTGACTCCGGGCCCGGACGGATCGACGGGCGGATCGACGTGACCGATACGGAGACGACCCGCCGACGACCCGGCCGGGGCTTGCGTCGTGAGGCATGCCCACCGCCCCACCGGCACCACCGCACCCGGGACACCGCCCGCACCCTCCTCGGCAGCCCTCAGCATCCCTCGACAGCCCGGCACCGGGCCCGCGGAGGAGCCCACCGGACCGCGGAGGAGTCCACCGGGCCGCGGAGGAGTCCACCGGGCCGTCGGCTGAGGCGACCTGGCCGTTCGGGCCGCTCCGCGGCTTCTACTGCTGCGCCGGCCCCATGGGCCGGGCGGCGGCCTGGACGAGGTTGTGCTCCAGGCGCTCCAGGGTGGCGAGGGCGTCGGCGCGTTCGTCGTCGGAGAAGCCCGCGGTGGAGAAGTCCTCCAGCCGGCTCCAGACCTCTTCGACCTCCCGGCGCAGGGCGTGGCTGGCGGCCGTGGGTTCGATGAGGGAGGCCCGCTTGTCGGTGGGCGAGGCGCGGCGGCGCACGAAGCCGGCCTGTTCGAGGCGGCGGACGGTGCGGGTCATGGTGGCGGCGTCGGAGTCCAGCAGGCGTACCAGGTCGATCTGGCGCTGGGGGCCGAGTTCCCACAGGTGCATCATGACCAGCTCCTGGCCCGGGTGCAGGCCGATGCGGCGCAGCAGCTGTCCGGCGAACATGCGGTGCAGGCGGGCGAGTCGGAAGATGGCGTGGCTGATCGGCCCGCCGCCGGCCGCGCCCGGGACCGGGACGGTGGCCTCCTGTGGCGCCGCCGCGGCTTCCTGCCCGGCGTCAGGTGTCGACTCGGCCATCTCTTCCTCACTCTCCTGCTTGGACAGGACAACTCTACCTTTCACCGGAGGCCCGCCACGGGCTTCCCGCCTCTTCAGGAATGCATCGATGCAGCTAGATGGGTGTTTCATGGCGTCGCTTCCGGCCCCGGGGAATGAACCAGCGGGCGTTTACTGTTCGGACAAGTGATTTACTTGTCCGGACAGGCAATGGGTGGGGCGCCGGTACGCCCGGCCCCCGCACGCCACGCATCACCGAGGAGAGCCCTATGACCACCGCGTTCGACCCGATCGTCCTGGGCGGCACGCCCCTGGCCAACCGCGTCGTGATGGCGCCGATGACCCGCAGCCGCGCCTACGGAGCGGGCGCCGAGCCGACCGAGCTGATGGCGACGTACTACGCGCAGCGCGCCGGCGCCGGCCTGATCGTCACGGAGGGCATCCAGCCCTCCCCCGTCGGCCAGGGCTACCCCGACACCCCCGGCCTGCACACCCCGGGGCAGGTGCGGGCGTGGCGGACGGTGACCGACGCCGTGCACCGCGAGGGCGGCGTGATCTTCGCGCAGCTGATGCACACCGGCCGCATCGGCCACCCGAGCCTGCTGCCCGGTCACCTGGTGCCGGTGGCGCCGTCGGCCGTGGCCGCCCGGGGCCGGGTCTACACCCACGAGGGGCCGAAGGAGTTCGTGACGCCGAAGGAGCTCGGCGAGGCGGAGATCGCGCAGACCGTCGCCGACTTCGCGGCCGCGGCCCGCAACGCCGTCGCGGCCGGCTTCGACGGCGTGGAGATCCACGGCGCCAACGGCTACCTGATCCACCAGTTCCTCAGCGACAACGCCAACCTGCGCACCGACGCCTGGGGCGGCGGCGAGGGCCGGATCCGCTTCGCCGTCGAGGTCGTCACCGCCGTGGCCGAGGCGGTCGGCGGCCGGCGGGTGGGGCTGCGGATCTCGCCGGGCAACCCCTTCAACGACATCACCGAGGCCAGTCCGGGCGAGGTCTACGGCGCCCTGCTGGACCGGCTCGCCCCCCTGGGCCTGGCCTACCTGCACCTGCTGGAGGGCCCGGACGCCGAGCTGACCGGGCGGCTGCGCAAGGCCTGGCCCGGCACGTTCGTCCTCAACCCCTTCACCCACCCCGACGCCACCGGCCCCGACGCGCTCACGCTGGTCGAGGAGGGCGCCGCGGACATGGTGGCCTACGGCGCGCTGTTCCTCGCCAACCCCGACCTGCCCCGGCGCCTGGCCGCCGGCGGCCCGTTCAACACCCCCGACCCGGCCACCTTCTACGGCGGCGACCACCGCGGCTACACCGACTACCCCGCCCTCACCGCCTGAACGCCCGCCCCCACCGCCTGCCCCCATCGCCTGGAGGGACCGATGTCCCGAGCGATCACTTTCTCCGAGTACGGCGCGCCCGAGGTGCTGCGGCCGGCCGAGGTCCCCTTGCCGGAGCCCGGCCCCGGCCAGGTCCGCATCCGGGTGCGGGCCGCGTCCGTGAACCCCCTGGATCTGAAGATCCGCTCCGGTGCGATGGCCGGAGCGTTCCCCGTCCGTTTCCCCATGGTCCCCGGGCTGGACGCGGCCGGTGTCGTCGACGCCGCCGGCGAGAACGCCGGCGCGGCCGTCGGCGACGCGGTCCTCGGGGCCACCGTCGGCGGGAGCTACGCCGCGTACGCGCTGGTGCAGGAGCCGGTGGCCAAACCCGCCGCCCTGTCGTGGGAGGTCGCCGCCTCGCTGGTCACCGTCGGCCGGACCGCCGCCCGCGTCCTGGGCGAACTCGGCGTGCGGGCGGGCGCAACCCTGCTCGTGCACGGCGCCGGCGGCAGCGTGGGCATCCTCGCGGTGCAGCTGGCCGCCGCCCGCGGGCTCACCGTCGTCGCCACGGCCGGCGAGCACGACGTGGAGCGGGTCACCGCGCTGGGTGCCACCGCGGTCCGCTACGGCGACGGCTGGCCCCAGCGGGTGCGGGACGCGGCACCCCGGAAAGTCGACTACGTCCTGGACGCCTCCGGTGCCGGGGTCCTCGCCGACTCCGTCGCCCTGACCGGCGACAGCGCACGCGTCGTCACCATCGCCGACATGTCCGCCGCCGAGCACGGCGTCCGCTTCAGCGCCGGCACCGCCCCGGCCGGCCCGGCCGGCCAGGGCGGCCGGGGCGCCGGGGCGGCCGGGGCGGCCGGGGCGGCCGGGGCGGCCGGGCCGAGGACCCGCTGCCGGAACTGGCCCGGACGGCCGCGGCCGGCACACTCACCCTGCCCGTCTGGCGGACCTACCCCCTGGATGAGGCCGCCGCCGCACACGCCGACCTCGAAGCCCACCGCAACCACGGCAAGACCGTCCTGCTGCCCTGACCCACACCGCCCGCCCCCTGCGGGGCCGGTCCGCGTCAACTCCCCTGGTCAGCCGCCCCTGTTCGTCCGCCGGTCCCGCCTTCGTGCCGGTGTGCACGGCGCGGGCCCGGGTGGCCGGCCGGGCGGCGGCCTGCCCGCGGCGGGAGCCGCGGAACGCACGGGGCACCGCACCGTCCGGGCCGCCCACGGCAGAGGCGGGTCCGCCACCGGACGGGCGGATGCCGGGCGAGTGGCCGCCCTGGTGTCGTCAACAGGCGGCCACTCGGCGGGCGTTGCGGCAGCCGTCGTAGCAAGTCCCTCCTCTTGCCGCCTGTTTCGGCGGGCTGCGACGATCCCGGCATGGACGCGCGTGTGGTCGGCATACCCGAGGTGGACGGCACCGAGCAGGTGGCCGTGGTGATCGATGTGATGCGGGCGTTCACCACCGCCGCATGGGCGTTCCACCGCGGGGCGGACAAGATCGTCCTCGCTGCCGACCAGGGCGAGGCACTGCGGATCAAGGCGTCCCACCCGGGCTGGCTCGCGCTCAAGGACGGTGCGCCGGCGAGCGGGTTCGACCTGGTCAACTCCCCCGGCCGGATCCGGGAGACCGACCTGGCCGGCCGCACCGTGATCCAGAAGACCACGGCGGGAACCGTCGGCGCCCTGGCGGTCGTCGAGGCGGAACTGGCACTGTGCGCGAGTTTCGTCGTGGCCGGCGCGACGGCGCGGGCCCTGGCGCAGGCCGGCGCCGACCGCGTGACGTTCGTCGCCACCGGCGAGGGGGCCGCGCCGCCGAGGACCTGGCCTGCGCCGCCTACCTGGACCGGCTCCTGGCCGGGGACGTCCCCGACGCCGGACCTTTCCTGCACCGGGCGCGTACCTCCCCGGCCGCGGACGACCTGCGCGGCGGGCGGCGCCGCGGTGCCCACCCCGCCGATGCCGAACTCTGCCTGGACGTCGACCGGTTCGACTTCGCCATGCGAGTGGGGCTGGAGGACGGGACGGCGGTGCTGCGGCCGCTGCGGCCGCGACCGGACCCGGCATCCGCCGCCGACCGCGCACGGTAGAGCACCGGCCGTGCCGGCCGCAGGGGCGGGCGGGAAGAGGGGAACGGCCGGGCACGTAGGCTCCCGGCATGGCGAAGCGCAAGGTGAGACGGCGGGCGAGGAAGATCCTGGGTGCGGACCCGACGGCTCTGGTCTGGTGCGAACTGGCCCGGCCCATCCCCGCACCCCCCGAACAGGTGCACCGGGCCGCGGGCAGCAAACGCCTCACACCGGGCCGCCACTGGCTGCTCTACGCCGGCGCGGTGCTGTTCTTCTTCGTCGTCATCCCCATGATGCTGATCGACAAGCTCGGCGACCGCCTCGAGCGCCGGCCGGCCGGCCGGCGCGCCCCGCATCCCCGACACGAGCCGGACCCGGTCTCAACCTCAACTCCAGGGTCAGGGTTGGCCGATGCCGCGACCTCGCCCCGGCCCCCGGCACCCGGCCGGGACCGCCGGGGCCGGCGTCGCCCGGGCGATCCCGCGCACGGCCTCTTCGACGGCGACTGGGAGCGCACCGCGGGCCGGCTGCTGCTGCACTGGTACGGGCACTCCCCCAACCCTCAGCGCCTGGTGATGCTCGCCGGTGACGGCATCTGCGTGGCCGCCTCCCCGCGCCGCAGACTCTCCCCCACCACCGCCGGCGACTTCCACGCCGTCGCACGGTTCTCCCCCGCCGAGGCCCGCATCGAGGCCGAGGCCGGCCGGCCGCGCGGATTCGCCACCTTCGCCCTCCACTTCCCGGACGGATCCTGGCTGGAACTGGGCCGGCTGGCAGGACCGGACGACGCCGACCACTTCCTGCGCACGGTCAGCACCTGACCATACGTCACATCTGGTAATCGGTAGGCCGGTTGCGGCGTCGGCCTCCCGTACGGCCGGACGCCCGGCGCCTGAGCACCCCGTCCCGTCGACGACGGGTGCCGGTCCCCCCGGGGGGAAATCGCTCGCCTGATGACGGGCGCGCCGGGACCCTGAGGGCATGGAGTTCCTCTGCTACCACCGCGACCGGCCCGCCTCCCTGCCGCTGCGCGAGCAGCTGCTGGAGGCCCACTGGTCCTACATGGACAACTACGCGAAGCAGATGATCGCCCGGGGTCCGACCCTCGCGGACGACGGCGCCACCCCGACCGGAAGCGTGCACATCGTCGACCTGCCCGAGGCCGCAGCCGCCCGCGCGTTCGCCTTCGAGGAGCCCAACTACCAGGCCGGCGTCTACCGGGACGTGCTGCTGCGACGGTGGCACAACACGCTGGGGCGCACCATGTGGGACTTCCCCGGCGGCCGGACGGGCGGCAACCGGTACCTGGTGCTCGGCCTCGGCACCGGGCAGGCGGCCGACCTCGCGGTGCCGCACGACGGGCACGAGCTGATCGCCTACGGGCCGTTGCTGTCCGACGACGCCGCCACCTGGCTGGGCACGGCCGTCCTGCTGCGGGCACCGGACCCGCAGACGGCACGCGCCGTCCTGACCCCCGACCGGTACGCCGCCATCGAGGTCCACACCTGGCAGTTCGGCGGCCGGCCGTCATGACCGACAGCGGCAGCCGGCCCTCGCGCCGGGCCGCCCGGGCGAACGGCACAGCCCAGCAGCTGCTGCTGCACCCCCGGGGGATCCGCCCCCGCGCCGTCCGCGATGCCCCGCATCCGATGCCCCGCATCCGGTGCCGGCATCCGGTGCCGGCGGTGCCCGGCTCACCGCGCTGCGGCGGAGCCGTTGAGGGCTGCCGCGCATCCGGCCAGAGCGGTGAAATCCTCCTGCCGCAGGCCGACTCGGGGATCGACATGATGCAGCAGGAAGGGGGCGCGGTGGGTGGCGGCGACGTGGCCGTGGTCCGCGTCGCTCTGCTCGTCGTCCACCCAGGCGAAGGGCCGGCCACCGGCGTGGGCGATCAGTGGCGCCGACTTCCAGTGGACGGTGTCCGGGCGCTCGCGCAGCAGCGCGTCGCCGAAGTCGACGAACGGCAGCGGCGGCAGGCCGAGGGCGGGACCGATCCACCGGTTCGCCTCGCCCATCCACACGCTGGCCCAGCACAGTTCGAACCCGAGAGCCAGCAGGGCGGGGCCGTGGGCCGGGTTGAGCCACACCGCGCGAGGACGCACGTACGACGGCGGGGCCCCGGCGGCGGACGGCCGGCGTGCCTCGGCCGGCAGGTGAACGGTGACGTAGCCCTCCGGGCACCTGCCCGAAGGCGTCGCGTACGGGTGCAGCGGCCCGTCGACATCCAGGAACAGCAACGGTCGACGGCTCACGATCCCCTCCCCGGCGGCTGTCGGCCGCTTCGCCGCAGCGTAGCCCGAACGACCGCCCGCCAGATCGAACGGCCGGCGGGCAGGCCGGGCGGCCGTTCGGGCGGGACCGTGCTGTCGGGGACTGTTTGCCCGCCCCGGCAGTCACCTGTCAGGATGGTGATGTGAATCTCGAGCATGTCTTCGTCTGCGGGAACCCGGCGCTGGACTTCGCCGCGACGCTGCGCGCGCGGCGTTCGGTGCGCTTCGAGATGTTCGTGACGCCCGACCGGCTGAACGCCTGGTACGTGGAGTCCGGCCTGGTCGACGCCGTCGCGCCCAGCACGGAGGCCGACGTCGAGCAGGCGAGGACCGTCCGGGAGGCCGTCTACCGGCTCGTCACCGCCCGCCGGCTCGCGGAGCCCTACGACACGGCGGCGCTGACCGTGGTGAACAACGCCGCCCGCACCGCGCCCGCGGTGCCGCAGCTGACCCCGTCCGGACGCTGGACCCAGGCCAGCGCCGAGGAAGCCCTGTCCCTGGTCGCGAGGTGTGCCGTCGAGCTGCTCAGCGGGCCGGACGTGCCGCTGCTCAAGGAGTGCGGCAACCCCGAGTGCACCCGCACCTACATCGACCGCTCCCGGGGCATGCGCCGGCAGTGGTGCGGCATGGAGTCCTGCGGCAACAAGATCAAGGCGGCCGCGTACCGGGCCCGTAAGAAGACCGCCTCCGCCCCGGCCCGCTGACCCTTTCCACCCCGGCCTGCCGACCCGGCGTCGGCGCATGTCTCCGGGTCGGCCGGGCGGCACCTCTAGGCTGTGGTCCGGGTCACCCGCCGCTGCCGGAAGAGGGCGGGTGAGCGCCGATGAGTTCCGTCATGATCGGCAGTCAAAGATCACGGTTGGTGCGCCTCAGCCGCTCAAGCGGCCGCGGCGGGCACGGACCGATCGTTCGGCGATGACGGCCACCAGACACCGAGGAAACCCACCATGCGCACTCTGATCAGCACCGCGTTCATCTCGCTCGACGGCGTCGTGGAGGCCCCCGGCGGCGAGCCCGGTTACCGCAACTCCGGCTGGACCTTCAAGCACACCGAGTTCCTTCCCGAGGCGTTCGAGATCAAGGGCCGGGAGCAGAAGGAAGCCACCGCCATGCTGCTGGGACGCACCAGTTACGAGGCGTTCAGCCCCGTGTGGCCGGACATGGCGGACTTCGCCGACTACAAGGTCATGCCGAAGTACGTCGTCTCCACCACCCTCACCGACGACGACCTGGTGTCCGACTGGGGCGAGACCACCATCCTGCGCACCGTCGAGGAGGTCGCCGCACTGAAGGAGACCGAGGGCGGGCCGATCATCCTGCACGGCAGCGCCACCCTGAACCACGCCCTCTGCGACGCCGGCCTCATCGACCGCTACCACCTGCTCGTCTTCCCCCTCCTGCTCGGCGCCGGCAAGCGCCTGTTCAGCGCCACCGACAAGGACGCGCAGAAACTGAAGCTCGTCGAGCACGAGGCGTACGCCAACGGCCTGCAGAAGAACGTCTTCGACGTCGTCCGCTGAACCCGGCCGCCGCGCGAACCGCGGGGCGGCCCGTCAGGCGCGCCCTGAACCCGGTGCAGCGCGCACTGCGGGGCGTAGGCGGGGCGCAGTGCGGTGCGGCATCGCGTCGGCCGGGGGGGGCAGCACGGCCGTAGATCTGTCCGGGGCGTGCCCCTCCTTCCTTGCGGTCACGGCACTACAGTCGCCGCATGCGACGAAGGACGGGCCTGGCGGTGGCGGCCGGGGCGGCGGTCCTGGCCTGGGGCGAGTGGATGAACTGGCGCTGGTCCCGCGCCCTGGTGGGCGACCGTGAGGGCACCGCCGAGGCCGTCGTCGTCCTCGGATACCGCAATCCGCAGAAGTCGGCGAACGCCGTCAACCGCCAGCGTGTGCGTGCGGGCATCCGCTCCGTCGCCGCCGACCGCGTACCCAGCACGCGTGTGATCTTCACTGGCGGCGCGACCGGCGGCGCCGCCACGGAGGCACGGGTGATGGCCGACTACGCGAGGCGGGTGCTCGCCTTCGAGGGGACCGTGGTCCTCGAAGAGGCCAGCGGGACGACCTGGGAGAACATCACGAACGTGATCCCGCTGCTGGAGGACGCCGACCGCATCAAGATCGCCTCCCAGCCCGCCCACGCCTTCAAGGCCCGCGCCCACCTGCGCCGCCAGCGCCCCGATCTCGCCACCAGGCTGGTGCGCGCCGGCGACTACCGCCTGGGCGAATGGACGGTCCTCAAACCGCTGCTGGCCCTGTACGGGCTGTGGAGCCTGCGCGGTCTCCCACCGGGCGAACACACGATCGCACCGTAGGCGGCGCTGCC
This sequence comes from Streptomyces albidicamelliae, assembly GCF_025642175.1. Classification (NCBI taxonomy): domain Bacteria; kingdom Bacillati; phylum Actinomycetota; class Actinomycetes; order Kitasatosporales; family Streptomycetaceae; genus Streptomyces; species Streptomyces albidicamelliae. The sequence goes on from NZ_CP106796.1 coordinate 100,879, forward strand.
GCCGGAGCCGTCCGGGCCGGCGCGACCCCGCCGGCCGAAAGCCGGCCGCGCCCCTGCCGATGCACCGCCGCCCCGGCAGGCACGCCGCAGTGGAGGGCCGTCTCACGGCGTGGCGGGGGATCTGCCGCGGCGTGGCGAGGGATCTGCCGCAGCGTGGCGGGGGATCTGCCGCGCTCCCGCCGGGCGGCACAAGCAGCCCCACGGCACCGCAGGCCGACCACAACCACCCACCACAGCAACCCTCTTGCCCTTGCAAGTAATATGCAACAAGCTGGTGGGGTCCTTACCTGCCGTGCCGGACCTGGAGTCTTGTCATGCCCTGCTGGATGCCCGATGCCGGACCGCAGCGCATCCTCGCGGTGTCGAACCTCGTCTACACCCTCGGCAGCGGTCTCCATCTCACCGCCGGGGTGCTGTACTTCACCGAGGCGGTCCGTCTTCCGGCGGGCGAGGTGGGTCTCGGTCTGGGCATCGCCGGTCTTCTCGCGCTGGTCCTGGGGGTCGCGGTCGGCCACCTGGCCGACCGCCGCGGTGCACGCGGCATCTACGCGGCGACCCTGGTGGTGCAGGCGCTGGCCACGGCCGGCTTCGTCCTGGTGGACGGCTTCTGGCCGTTCGTCGTGGTCGTCTGCGCGGCCGCCGCGGCGAAGGCGGCCGGCACGGCCGCCCGCTCCCCGCTCATCCGGCACCACGCAGGAGACCGGCCGCAGCAGTTCCGGGCCTACCTGCGTGCGGTGACCAACGTCGGTATCTCCCTGGGGGCCCTGCTGGCGGGCTGGGTGGTTCAGGTGGGCACGCTCACCGCCTACCGGCTGATGGTCGCCGGCAACGCGTTCGCGTTCGCGGCCGCGGCGGTGATCCTTCTGCGTCTGCCGCCCCTCGCGCCCCTGACCGCCGCCGGCGGTCCGCGCCGCATCGCCCTGCGGGACCGCCCCTACCTGCTGCTGACCGCCCTGGACGGCGTGATGGCCGTCCAGTTCAAGGTGCTCACCGTGGCCGTCCCGCTCTGGATCGTCGGCGCGACCACCGCCCCTGCCTGGCTCGTCTCGGCCACCATGCTCACCGGCACCGTGATGGTCGTCGCCTTCCAGGTCCGGGCCGGCCGCGGCGTCGACTCCCCCGCTGCCGCCGCCCGCGCCTACCGCCGGGCGGGCGTGGCCTTCCTCCTGGCCTGCTCGCTGTTCTCGCTGTCCGCGGGCGTCCCCGCGGGGGTGGCCGCGGCCCTGCTCCTCACCGCGGTGGTGATCCACACGGTCGGTGAACTCTGGCACTCGGCGGCCGGTTTCGAGGTCTCCTTCGCCCTCGCCCCGCACCACGCCACCGGCCAGTACCTGGGGGTGTTCGGCCTCGGCGCCGGCCTGGCCGAGGCCCTCGGCCCCGGACTGCTCATCGCGCTGTGCATCACCTGGGGCCGCCCCGGCTGGTACGTCGCCGGAGCCATGTTCGCGCTGACGGGCCTGGCCGCACCACCCGCGGTGCGCTGGGCACAACGCCACCACCACGCCGCGCGCACCCGGCCGGCACCCGCGCACCCGGCATCGGCCGCCGCCTGACCCGGAAGCGGACAGGAGCAGCCCGGCACCGGCCCGCGGCCCGCGGTCGGCGGCCCGCAGTCGCCGGTCGCCGGTCGGCGGTCGGCGGTGGGCGGTGGGCGGTCGCCGGTCGCCGGTCGGCGGTCCGCGCGGACGCCGTGGCGAGGGGGCCGCCCGGCCCGGGCGGTGCCTGTCCCGCGCCGTACCGGCCGTACCGGCCGTACCGCCCGGCGGAGGGGTGTGCCACCTGCCGGGGGGTGTGTCGCCCTGCCGGGGTGGTGCGCCGCCTGCCGCACCACTGCGGGATGAAAACGCGGCGGGCAGGGTGTGTCAGCCCGAAGCAAGCTCCGTTCGCGCAGGTACGGTCCCCCGCATGGTGACGCCCGACCACCCCTGTCCCGGCCACCGCTCCCCCGCCGCCCCGGCGAAGGGAGACCCGCGACGCCGGGCCTGGTGGAGGGCGGTCACGCTCGTGCTGTACACCCTGCTGCACACCGTGCTGTTCGCCGGCCTCGGGGCGTCGACGGCGCCTGCGGCACCGGCAGCCGCCACCCGTGCCGCCCCGGCAGCGGCACCGGCAGCGCCCGCGGCCCGCACGGCCCCGGCGGCGGCGCCGCCGACCTGCCAGGTCGGCGCCTACGTCACCGACCTCTACGGCCTGGACGTCTCACCGCGGACCATCAACGCCGACTTCTGGCTGTGGAGCGTGTGCCCCAGCGCCGATCTGGACGCCACCCGGCGCCTGGAGTTCATCAACGCCACCCAGGTCAGCCAGAGCGACCGGTCGGTGGAGAAGGTCGGCGACCAGTACTGGTCCCAGGTGAAGGTCTCCGGCACCTTCCGCCAGCAGTTCGACCTCAGCGAGTACCCCTTCGACAAGCAGGACGTCCAGATCCAGGTCGAGGACTCCCAGCTCAACGCCTCCCAGTTCGCCTACGTCGCCGACCGGGCGAACTCCGGCTACGACCACGCCATCAGCCTCGACGGCTTCGAGATCCGCGACTTCAGCGTGCGCGTGGTCACCCACACCTACCAGACGTCCTTCGGCGACCCCCGCATCAAGCACGGGCAGCAGAGCCGCTACAGCCAGTTCGTCATCGAACTCCACCTCGACCGCGTCGACCTGGCCGGCTTCATCCGCCAGGCCTGGCCCGCCTACGTCGCCTTCCTCATCTCCTTGATGTCCTACTTCATCTGGGCGCCGGAGTTCCTCACCGTGCTCGCGGCCCGCCTCGGCATCCTCGGCGCCTCCCTGTTCAGCGTCGTGCTCAGCATGCGCTCCACCAGCCTGACCGGAACCCAGTTCGGCGTGACCCTCGTCGACCAGATCCACCTCGCCACCCTGCTCTACACCCTCGTCGGCGTCGGCTGCACCACCTACATCCTCCTGAGCTGGGCCAACCCCGACAAACGTGCCGCCGTACGACGCACCAACCGCATCGTGGCCTGGTCCACGACCGCCGCCTACGTCATCGCCAACGCCATCTCCATCGGCTTCGCCGTCACCTGACACCCCATCACCATGCCGGTGCGCGGGCGGAAAACGGCGCCGGTCACCCGGCCCGCGCAACCACGGACCTGCGAGGCTGCGTAGCTGCGGGGCTGCAGCGCTGCGGGGCAGCGGGGCAGCGGGGCAGCGGGGCTGCGGGGCTGCGAGGAGGACGACGCGATCGGCCTCGGCACGGGCGCCCGACCGGCGTGGTGCGGCACGAACGCACAGCCGTACGGCCGACACCGATACCCCGCCCAGGGGCGCAGAGCGGGCAAGAGGCGCGTGCGCGGCTCGCCCGCCGCGACGAAGGGCAGTGGCTTGTCCACTGCGATTCCCTCACCGCGCGCCTCCCCTTCGTGTGCGAGCGCGGTCAGCCCTTGGCCACCGGACACAAGGGGTGCCCGGCGGGGTCGAGGAGGACCCGCCGGCGATTGGGCCGGGGCTGGTACGGCGGCCTGCCCGCGCGGAGTTCGAGCAGCCGTGTCTCGGCCTCGTCGAGGTCGTCGACGTCGACGTCGAGGTGGAACTGCTGAGGAACGATCCGGTCCGGCCCGTGGGGCGCCCGGTAGTCGTCGACCCGCTGGAAACGGGCAAGAGCCCGTCCCCGTCGTTGAGGCCGGCAAAGTCGGCGTCGCACTCCGGATACGGTTCGAGGCCGGTGGCCCGCTGGTAGAACGCCGCGAGCGCCGGCGGGTCGGGGCGGTCGAGGGTGATCGCGGACAGCTTCCTCTGCGCCGGCATGGCGGCTAAGGACCGGTCGGTGACGTGGGGCGGGGCCCCACACCCTGTGCCCCTCGGGCACCGGTCGCCCTGCCGGCCGGTGGGCCGGCCCGCGCCGGGCGAGGCGCCGTGCTCGGCCGGGAGTTGCGGCCCGGCCCGGACGCGGCTCTCGGGCAGCAGGTCGCCGGGCGAGGCGCCGTGCTCGGCGGGGAGTTGCGGCCCGGCCCGGACATGGCTCTCGGGCAGCAGGTCGCCGACCGGGACGGTGCGGACGCGGTCGCCTACGCCGGCGACGGCCCTCACGGCGGGAACGGTGAAGGACCTGACGGCACCGGCCGCACGACGGCCGCGCCCCCGCGGCCGCGGTCGTCCCCGGCGACGGGGGTGTCGGGCTCCTGGACGTCCTGGGCGGCCGGCGTGCCGAGGAGGACCGGCCGGCAGCGCGTGCGGGCGGCGTTCGGTGGCCGCCCGGACGGGTTCGTGGCCGACGTGCTCGGTCCGCGTGGTCCTCGTCCTTGCCTTCGTCGACTGCCTCAAAGTGCCAGGCGAGGTTGCCCCGGAGGGGACGCGAACCGTGCCACCCACCTGTGCGCCCGCCCCGGGCGGACGATGCCCCGGCCACGCGCTGCCCCGGGGTCGGCGCCCTTTTCGCAGGGACGTCGTCTACCCGTCCGTGTCCTCGGGGGACAGCGCGAAGTCCGCGGTCACGGTCGCCGGATCGGTGGAGGAGGCCCGCGGCAGGTGCCGGGACGCCTCGTCACCGGCGTTCGCGCTGATGCCCAGGTCGCGGCGCATCGCCTCTCTCATGACGCGGATCGACGACCACAGCGCATGCTGGGCCTCAGCGGCGGACCGCAGGGTTTCACCGGGCCGGCAGTTGCCCTGCTCCAGGCGTTTGACCTGCCCGTAGACCCCGGTCAGCGCGTCGGAGAGGTCATGAGCGGGAACGATCACCGCGTCGGGAGCGATCATCAACGTCTCGGACCACCGGTCACGGTAGGCGTCCTTGGCCGCTTCCAGCGCCGCTGCGTCCTCCTGGGCGGGCAGCCGATCGCGCAGCAGGTACAGGTGCCGGCTCAGCGCCGTGGTGAACTGCCGTGCATCACGGTGCAGTTGTGTGTAGCAGCTGCGCCGCAGCTCACGGTTCTCCTTCGCCTCCTGGATGGCGTGCGCCATCTCCAGCTCGCGTTTCTTGGCCCGGTCGGCGCCTCGCTGGGTGAGCAGCGCGGCCCCGAGGGTTCCCGCCACACCGGTGACCGCGATCAGTACCGCCCCCACGTCCATGGGATCACCGTAATCGGCGTCATGTGCCCCGCGAGGCGGCGTGCGATCGCACGCCGCCTCGAGCCGGCCGGCGAGCACCCGCCCCGGCGCGGCCGGTGCCGGCGCCCGCCAGGCGCGGATGCGGCGCGGATGCGGCGCGGATGCGGCGCGGATGCGGCGCGGATGCGGCGCGGATGCGGCGCGGTCGGCCTTCTCCCGTGCCGGCCGCACCCGTCAAGTGACCTGTCGAAAAACACAACGGTGGATCGTATGACGAGCACATCACGTCCCGGGCGGCACAGCCGGGCGGGGCAGCCGAGTTGAACCTGCCGCACACCGGCGAAGACGGCCCCCGCCCGCTTCGCCTGGACGCGGCCGGCCCCCCACCGCGCTCGGGCCGAGGGGGTCATCTCCGTGCGTACACACGGCACTTCGTACCGTACGAGGGGCGCCGCACAGGCCGCCGGTATCCCGCGGGGTACCGGGGGGTGCGGCCGGCCGCCGGTCGGGCTGGACCGTGGGGCGGGGCGCTGTCCGGGTGACTTCGCCCGTGTCGCGGTGGATGCGCGGTCAGCGGGTGCGACAGGTTGGACCGGCAGAAGGTCCGATTCTCTACCTACCGCACGAAAGGGCTGCCGTGAAGAAGGTAGGCATCTACGCGACCCTGTCCCTCGCCGCTGCCATGGCGTGGACGGGCACCACCGCGAGCCAGGCGTCCGCGGCACTGCGCACCGACCCCGTACCCCCCGCGAAGATCAACGTGATCTTCAACAACGGCGGCTGGATCGGCGACATCTCCAACACCGGGGACGGCAACAGCAACAACGTCCAGGTCGGCAACCTTCAGGGCGGTACCCAGGGCGGCACCGGCAACACCCAGGGCGGTACCGGCAACACCCAGACCGCGGCGCAGGGCGGCACCCACAACATCCAGAACGGCACCCAGGGCGGCACGGGCAACGTGCTGGGCGGCACCCAGGTCGGGGGTAGGAAGAACACCCAGGGCGGCGTCCAGGGCGGCACCCACAACGTCCAGGGCGGCACCCAGACCGGCCGGACCAACACCCAGGGCGGCGCGCAGGGTGGCACCAACAACGTCCAGGGCGGCACCGTCAGCGGCACCCGCAACACCCTCGGCGGCTCCCAGGGCGGCACCGGCAACACCCAGGGCGCCACCCAGGGCTCGGGGAACAACAACACCCAGGGCGCCACCCAGGGCGGCACCCACAACCTCCAGGGCGGCGCCACCCAGGGCGCGACCCTGGCCAGCGACGAGGACATCGACAAGGCCACCGACCGGATCATCGCCGACTCCTTCGCGATGGCCTCCCACCTCGCCACCCCCTGACACCCCGGGCCGGGCACCACTGCCGCCAACCCCCCTCTTTTTCGTGACGGCAGCGGTGCCCGCCGCAGCAGCAGCCCGCCCGGGCCCCCACGGTCCGGCAACATCCCGACCAGCCCCCTAAGGGGGGCTGTTGGCGTCGGCGGTGCCGAGGGGGGCGGGGGGTGTCCGGCAGCCGGCAGGCGCCGGGCGCGGTGCGGTCAGCGGCTGCCGCCGTAGGTCAGGAAGCAGGGGGTGTCGAAGGAGCGGGCCCTCGTGTACGGGTGGCGGGCACCGAGGAGGATGCGGCAGACGAACGGCGCGGCCGGGCAGTCCAAGCAGGCGTCCTGGTCGTCGAAGGAGCGGACCACCACCGGCCAGTTGCCGGGATCCCTCGCCCCGCATCCGCCGGCAGTACAGATCCTTGTGTCCGGTGACCGCCCAGCCCAGCAGTCCGTCCTCGCGCAGGCCCGTCCGTCCACGGCTGCCGGTTCAGGTCCAGGTACCCGTCGAAGGCACCCACGCCGAACGTGGCGGCCATGCGCTTGTCGTCACCCGGCAGCCCGGTGGCCACCCCTCTCCCCCGGCGCCGTCCCCGCCCCCCGTCACCCGCGTTCTCGCTCGCCCGCGAACAACACGGCCAGGGCGTCACGGACCTCGGGCGCGGGATCGGCGAGCAGGCCCTCGCGCACGGCGGGCGCAGCCGAGGCCCACAGCTGCTCGGTGACGGCCGCGGCCCGCACCGCGGCGTCATCGTCACCGGCAAGCCGCTCCCGCACCGCAGGCGGCACGTCCCACCGCGTCACCGCCCGCCGGATCCTCGCCTGACCGTCACCCGCCAAAACCTCCAGCACCCCTTCGGGGACACGCCGGCCGAAGTCGCCCACCAGCGCCGCATAAGCGAACCGGACCCGCGGCACCGGATCACGGGCAAGACGCGCCAGCACCTCCACATCGGCCGCCCGATTCTCCACCGCCCCCAGCCGGTGCCCCGTCTGCACCGACGCCACCAGCACCTGCGTCCAACGGACACCGGGCCAGCCACGACGAGCCGCCATCGGGCAACTCCTCAACCGTGAGCAACCGCGCCAGCACCGATGCGGGCAACGCGGAATTCCCCATCAGCCCAGCAAGCCACTGCCGCACCGAGCGGCCGTCCCCACCCAACAACCCCACCCTCTCCCCCACCCCAACCACACCCCTCACACCCCGGCCGCAGCCACGGCCGGCATCACCCGCCACCACCACACCCCACCCGGCCTCCACCGCACCCCAGCCCCGGCGCCCCGGCGCCCCGGCACGGCCACCACCACACCGAGCCCGCCCCCGACGGCGCCTCCCCGGTGAAGTCCCGTGCGCGGACACTCCTTCCCAGCGGACGAACCCGGGCACGGCCGCCCACCACGCCGTGGACGTCTCCGCCCAGGCCTGCAAAACCCGCCCCTGCACACACCCTCCGGGCGGACTCGGCTGGCACGCCCTCCAAGTCGCGTTCCGGGGCCGCCACCACGGATGTTCGCGTCGCCCGCAACGGACCACGGTCCGGACCGGCTCACCCCACACGCGCCGACCGCCTGGCCCCAGCCGCACCCCGCACCCCGCACACCCGTGACGCGTGACCGTGCAACCCGGCCTCATCCAGCCGACGGACCGGACACGACCACCACCGCCGGGCACCGCCGGGCACCGCCCCCGCACACGCACCAGGCGCGCCCCGCACGGGCACAACACACCCACGCGCCCGCAACACGGATCAACCCCCCACAGCCCCCGCAGCTTCCTCGGTGCCCGCGGTGTCCGCAGCATCCTCACTGCCCGCGGCGCCCGCAGCATCCACGGCGCTCTCGGCATCCACGGCGCTCTCGGTGTCCGCGGGGCCGGCGGTGTCCGTGGTGTCCTCGGCCTCCCAGCGCAGCAGATCGCCCGGCTGGCACCGAAGGACCTCGCACAGCGCGGCGAGCGTGGTGAACCGCACCGCCCGGGCCCGGCCGTTCTTCAACACCGCCAGGTTCGCCGGCGTGATCCCCACACGCTCCGCGAGCTCCCCCACCGACATCTTCCGCCGGGCCAGCATCACATCGATGTCCACGGCGATCGGCATCAGATCACCTCGTCCAACTCGGCCCGCATCCGCGCCGCCTCCCCCTCACGGGCAACAGCCTGGACCAGCAGCGCCCGCAGCACCAGAACGATCAACGCCACCCCCAAAACGGCCACACCGATCCCGCCCATGATCACCGTGACACCCGGATCGTCCCGCTGACCCGGCGCATTGACAGCCGTCACCGCGAACCACACCACCGCCGCCCCCACGATCGCCCCGGCAATACCGTCCACATACCGAAACGCCGCAGAAGAGAACACCGTCCCCCGCCGCACCATCGCCACCAGCCGCCCCACACACACCACAACGGCCTGCACCGCCACCAGACCCACCACCGTCAACACCCGCATCGCCGTCAGCGCCGCCGACCCGCCCTCCGGATCACTCCCACTGACCAAAACCCACACCATCAACACCTGCACCAGCACCGTCCCGGCCAGCACCACCACCAGCACAGCCCGCAACGCACCCACCGTCACCCTGCCCACAACCCCACCCTCCTCACGAAAGACAACCGAAATCTATCGAATCTCGATAGACCGAGCAAGCCGCGGCACTCCCCGCACATCCCCGGACACCACCCCACGGCCCCCAACCCCTGGCCTCGCACCACGGACGGAACACCCCGGGACGAACACCGGGCGCCGCCCCCGCAGCCGCATGCGAGCTGTGCGCTCTACAGAGGCTGCGGGCTCGCGGGATGCGGGCTGCGAAAGCCGGTCAGCGGGACGCGTGGCAGGAGCGCACGGCAGCCCGGGACGGGACAGGCACCGCAGCCTGCCGCAAACACGAGGCGACCGGACCGGCCCGGCCCGGCCGGGCCAGGGCAGGACAGCAACGCGCCGGCCTCAAGACTGCAGACACCCCCCGAGCACAGGAAGCAGCAGAAGTACGCGGCGGTTCGCGACGGACCGCGTCACCGCAGCCCGCCGCAAACACCCAGCGACACAACCGGCCAGACGACGTGAAAGGCGACAGCGGCCGCAGCGCAGCCGCAAGCACCCGAGCACACGCCCGTGAGCCGACAGCGCCGGGCCTGCACGGCAAGCGGCCATCCGAAACGGACCGGGGCGCGAGAGCCCCGCAGCCTCGCAGCCTGCCGCAGCACCCGCGGCGACCGGACCGGCAGGAAGACCCGCCCCCAGACGAGGCCGGACGGTCCGGGCTGCGGGCGGCTCAGCGCGACGCGGGGCAGGGGCGCACGACAGCCCGGAGCAGGCAAGACCGCAGCCGGCCGCAACACGAAGCGACCCGACCGGCACCGCGACGCGAGGGCAGGACGGCAACGCGCCAGCCGCAAGACTGCAGACATCCGCGAGCACAGGAAGCAGCAGGGACGCGCGGCAGCCCGCGACAGGCCGGCGCACCACCGCCTGCCGTAAGCGTGAGGCGACCGGACCGGCAGGCCGGCACCACAGCGCCCCCGGCCGGAGCGGGGCCAGAAGGCGCCGGAGCGCGGCCTCCGCGTGCGGGGAAAGCCGGCCGGCCCGGCGGCAGGGACGCGCGGCGGCCCCGGGAGGGGCGAGACACCACAGCCGGCCGCACACGCGAGCCGACCGAACCGCAGGCGTGGGCGAGGGCCGACGGGGCCACGGGGGTGCAGGAGCGCCCGCTTTCCCGGACATCAAGGCTGCTCAGCAGGGCGCACAGCTTCCGGGATGACGGTGCGGCCGGACGGTGGGCCGACAGCCGGCGTCAACCGGCCGGTCCACCGACCAGCCGACACACACCAGCCACCCGAACAGCTCAAATGAAGACACGCAGTCGCCGGACAGGAACTGCATCCACTCAAAACTTGGAAAACACGAGGTTCTCTCATGATCAACGCTCGACGTCACATGGCCCGCATCGCCGGCATCTCCTGCATCGCCGCCCTCGCCGCCGGAACGATCGGCGTGGCCAGCGCCGAAGCCGCACCCATGATGCAGCACCACGCGGCCGCACACTCCACCAGCCACCACAACAACAACATGAAGGGCGGAAACACCCAGGGCGGAACCCAGGGCAACGGCCGAGGCAACACCCAAGGCGGCACGCAGGGCAACGGCCGAGGCAACACGCAGGGCGGTACCCAGGGCAACGGCAACGGGAACACGCAGGGCGGAACCCAGGGCAACGGCCGAGGCAACACCCAGGGCGGTACCCAGGGCGGCGGCAACGGGAACACCCAGGGCGGCACCCAGGGCGGCGGAGGCGGCAACACCCAGGGCGGCACCCAGGGCGGCGGAGGCGGCAACACCCAGGGAGGCACCCAGGGCGGCGGAGGCGGCAACACCCAGGGAGGCACCCAGGGCGGCGGAGGCGGCAACACCCAGGGCGGCACCCAGGGCGGCGGCAACGGCAACACCCAGGGCGGCACCCAGGGCGGCGGCAACGGCAACACCCAGGGAGGCACCCAGGGCGGCGGCAACGGCAACACCCAGGGCGGCACCCAGGGCGGCGGCAACGGCAACACCCAGGGCGGCACCCAGGGCGGCGGCAACGGCAACACCCAGGGCGGCACCCAGGGCGGCGGAGGCGGCAACACCCAGGGAGGCACCCAGGGCGGCGGAGGCGGCAACACCCAGGGAGGCACCCAGGGCTGATCACTGACAGGCCGGAGCCCCGCGGACAGAAGGATCCGCGGGGCACCGGCACGCTCTCTTCAGTGATCGCGGCCTGCAGACCTGCCGGACCTCGGCTTTGTACCGCCTCCGCAACCGCAGGGGCCCGCGGCGCGGCCGGGCCGAGGACTCCGCCACAGCCATGGACGACGCACGGCAACGAAACTGAGCACGGCAGCCGTTGCGAGGATCCGCGCGCGGCAGACCAGCCAACATCCCCAGGATGCGCAGGCGGGGTTGTGCCGGCCCGCCGCCGGTAGAGCCCCGCCACCTCACACCCCCCGCCCCGACGCCATCAGCCGGTAACCCGACAGCCGGTGCGGGCAGACCGACTCGCGCCCGTTCACGGTCGCACGGCGTGCCCCAGGAGGTGCAGGACCCGCCCCGCCGGGGCCTGGGAGATACGCGGCGAGGTGTTCGGCGCGCTCCCGGCTGACGACGGCCGCGGGCAGGGCGTCCGGTGCGGCGCCACCCCTCGCCCGGCGCGGCCGACGGCCAGCAGCGGCTCGCCGCGCCCACGAGACCCGTGATGCACCGTTCCTCGACCGCCGCGAAACCCTCGGTCAGCCGCTCAGCGACCGACGGCCGCCTCAGCCCGCCGCAGCCGTACACGAACCACCCCCGCCACCCACACTTCCCGTTCGCCCCACACATCGAGCGACCGCAAGGCCACGCGACGGCCGATGGACACACATCCCCCTTCCGGGCCCGGGCCGGCCGAGGGCCTGTGCCTCAGCGGCCGGTCCCGCCCTCTGCCCCGCGAACGTCCGCCGCCCGCCCCAGGCCCGGACCGACGACCCATCAAACTCCCGCCACAGGCCGCGTCCCCGCGCCAGCACCTGCACGCCGCGCTCAGGGCGTCCCACCCGCCGCGGCCAGGGTGCCCCCACAGACGTACCGGCATACGTCCGAGACGGCCGGCTGACCTTCGAACGCTCCGGTCCGCCACCGCGCCGAACAAACACCGCAACGACCCGGGACGCGAGGAAGCAGGGACGAGAAATGCGCAAAAGGCTGATGCCGACGGCGGCGCCGGCGACCATGACGACGGCTTCGTGCGCCAGTGAGGCCGCAGGGGACGACGAGACAGCTCCAGGACCTGCCCCGGCCCCGTCCTCGCCCTACGACGGTTCGCCGCACGGCTTCGCGACCGCCCGCAGAGCGCTGGAGTACGACGGGAAAGCCTTCGACAACGGCAGCGGCCGCGCGTGAAGCAAAAGGGGACGGCGCCAGCAGTCCCGAGAACGCGCTGAAGACGTACGTCGATACCGAGCAACCTGACCTGCCCCGCTCCGGCCACCGGGCAGAGCGGAAAGAGGGCGACCGCATCCTGCACTCCTTCAACGTGGAAGGCCGCACCAAGGTGGCCGCGGTGGCCGCCAAAAACCACAAGGACCCGCCAGGCCAGAGACCGCAGACCAGCGCCTCCTGCAATCCCGCCGAACTCCCGCCAAACCTCACCAACCCGCTGGACCACGAGATCTGGCCAGACCCGCCCGGGGAGCGGATACCAGTCACCCAGCTCAGCAGCCACCGCGGTGCAGAGCACTACCAACGGCACAGCGCCCACTTCCAGACCATGGGCAACGGCCAGGACACCAAACTCTACGCCCGCGACCCCGCCCACCACTTCCAGGCGGGCACCCAGCCCTCCCCCCTCCCCCCCACGACAGCGACACCCACCCACCCGCGGGAACCCACGACACCGGACACCGCTCAAAACACCGGCAGCCGTGGCTCACCCACACCAAGACCAAGGCCTACAACCGCACCACCGACCGCGTCGAGGCACGGCCGCAGGCAAAGACCGGCACCACCTGCAAGTAACCCGCCACCAGCCCACCACAGAACCTTGCACCCGCCAAGGACCCCACGCCCCGCACGGTTCCCCCCACAACAAGGCGGCGACACCCCACAGGCACCGGAACCGCTCGCCGACACGGCGGACCACACCCCCCACCCAGACCCACTGCCGAAAGGCGCGCACCAAGACAAACCCCCCACCCCCTCCAACAGGTGCAACAAGCACGCAGTGCCCGCAGCCTCGTCAACGACGGCCACCCTGAAGCGGGTACCTCCAGCGGTGCTCACACAGACCACGAAGGCCCACCGCATCCACCCACTCAAGCAGAGGCACAGCCTCACACACTCAACTGGCCCCACACGCGATCGACAAGAAACTCCCCAGAACGTGGGGAGAAAGGAAAACCACAGGCGTCCACGAAATTACCGCGCAGCTACCGGCGTTGAACACACCATGACTCAAGGACC
>NZ_CP106797.1:0-75947 GCF_025642175.1 Streptomyces albidicamelliae
GAGGCAAGCGAATTCGCTGCGCGAATTCTGGAAAGGCGCTTCGCGCCTTTCGCCCAACCCGCTCCGCGTGTTGGGGAATTCACGCTGCGCGTGAATAGCGGGTCTCCGCTTCGCTCCACCCTTAGGCCTCGGCCGCTGCGCGGCCCGAGGCGGGGGCGTCCGCTGCGCTCCCGCCCCAACCGGCTACGCCGGGCAGCGAGGAGAGAGGGTGGCTGGGGCCGGAACTCCCCTTACCCGCTCCCCCGGTGAGGGTGCATCAAAAACCTGTACCGGATGAACTCTGGAACCATACCCCACCCCCACTGCATCAACCCGGATCCGCATGTACCGATGGCAGAACCAGACCACTGCCCCGGCCGGTGCTTCAAAGTGAACACCGGATAGAGACTGGAACTAGGGCCTACTCCCGATGGCGCTCAATGTGGGCTACCCACGTCACGGCTTGGACGGTGCTGGGTACCTCTCCGATTCGCTGCGCGGCTTCGCGGTAGCAGTCGGCGAGCAGGTTGTAGCGGCCGGATGCTCCCAATCCCCGTTCCCGCTGGCCGTAGATCTCGCGTACCGCGATGTCGTGCGCGTGGCGGTCGATCACTACGGCTTCTGTATTCTCTGGGTCGGCGATGCATAGAAAGAAGCAGCCGGTTTTGATGTGCATCGGAAGAACTGTGCGGGGGTCTTCTCCTGCCATGATGCGGTTCGCCTTGTTGATTGCGTCGCGGACGTGTCCGCTTGCCTCTCCGTCGGCGAATGCCTTACGGGCCAATCGGCAATTTTCTGCCCACGATTTGTTGGCGGAGAGCGCTGCGAGCACTCCCGCGCCCGCTTCGGTGTCTCCTGAGGCGATGTCAGCGGCGAATCGATGTGCCGTGGCGTACCACTCGCGTCCGCGTCGCCGCTGGTCGGGCGTAGCAGTGGTCCACTTTTCAATGATGGCTCGGGTGTAGGTGGTGCGCTGGTTTTGGGTGCTCTTGACCGGGATCACGGGTGCCCTTTGGGGTGGGGTGAGCGCGCGCGAGGGGGCGTGAGGAGCGGGCCCGATGGGCGGCTCAACTCAGGCCGGCATGCGCGGGAAAGGGGGGCCGGGCAGGATGGTGAGCCCCTGCCCGGGGTGGGAGTGGGAGGCCCTGCGCGGGCCTCCCACTTCCGAGTGATCCGGTGGGGTTAGGTGACCGGCTGGCCCAGGGTGCGGCGTGCGCGGGTGCGCTGGTCGTGTGCGAGTCGCAGTGCGGCCGCGCGGAGGGTGGAGGCGGGGCAGGGCTCCAGGAGGGCGCGGGCGTGGATGGTGGCGCTCAGCATGGCGCCACCGCGCAGTGCGTCTCCCAGGTCGTTCAGGACGGTGCGGGCCGCTTCCACGGTGGTGGGATGGGTGACCGGGCAGGGGCACGTCCTGCGGCGTTCCTGGCCGAGGTTGAGCAGTGCGTCGCGCATGTCGGCGACGGGGATGCAGCCGGGGTGCCGGTTGATGGGCCTCGGGGTCTGGTCACCGTTGCGGCCGCGCAGGTGGGACCAGAACCGGTGGCCCTTCCAGCCGCAGAGGCGGCATTCCATGAACCAGCCCTGGTCGGCGCCCGGGTAGCCCTCCAGCGGCGTCCAGCCGAGCTGGGCGAGGCGCGCCATCGCTTCCACGGCCCGGATCAGGTTGGGCAGGGTGGGGCGCAGGTCGGGCACGAGGTGCTGGTACGTGCGGGTGGCGGCAAGTCCGGTGCCTGCGGTGCGCATGTCCAGGCCGACGGCGGGCCGGTCACCGGGCGCGGGAACGGTGGGCCGGCTTCCCCTGTCCGTCAGGGTCACGAGGTGCTCGGCTGCATCGAACCGGTTGCGGAACCGCGCCTCGATTCGGTGACCGGGAATGGTCGCGTACCAGCTGCCGTGGCGACGGTGCACGGTCCCGGTGGGGGTGCCGTCGACCGTGACGGGATAGCGGCCGTCCTGCGCGCGCTTATCGAGGGAATACCGCGTCTGCTGCTTTTCCATTGTTTTCCTGTTCTGTTTCTTTTCGTCTTCAGGTTGCCGGTCGGGGTACCACGCCCTTCCGGCATGAGAAACAATACCAAATTGGCGAACCGAAAACAGCGAAAACTCGCGGCTCAGGGATCTTTTTTATTTTCTTTTTCGGGGGTCGAATTACTCGCGTCCGGGCCTTTTTCGGGGTAAGCGGGGCGGGGCGCGGTGCCGGTCGTTGCCCCGACGCAAGCGAAGCGGCGTCGGTGCCCGGCGCCGCGCAGCGGGGTCGGCAAGGGAGGCGGGGTCGCGCAGCGAGGACACCGCGCAGCGGGGTCCGGTGCCCCGTCTCCCGCAGCACTCGGCCGGGGCGCGCAGCGAGGGCGGGAGCGCAGCGGACGCCCGGCCCCGGCCGAGTGGCAGGCGGCGTCCGGTGCCGCGCCCCGCCCCGCCTACCCCGAAAAAGGGCTCTGCTGCGCCCTGTCGCCCGCGCCGCGCCCTGCTACGCCCCGCTGCGCCCCGGTCCCGCCGACAGCGCGTCAGAGAGCCATAGCGCGGCGCCTGCTCCCTGCGTTGCGTCGGGCTATCCTGGTGGTGGATTCCTTTCTGTTTCGGAAGGTTTTCAGGTTGGCCGGTACCCCGTACCACCCGCCCCCTGGGGCGGTCGGGGGTGCCGGCCACTTCACGTGCTGGGCGGCTTCGCAATGCTTTTGCACACGCTCCAGAGCCCGTACGCCGGGACGTATGCTTTTCGACCATGGGAATCACGCCTGTGATAGCCACGCTCATCGGGGCGGGGTTCGGCTCGCTGACAACAGCGTTCGTGGCCGTAGCGGTTCAGAAGGCGACCTTGAGGCGCGAACGCGACCACAAGCTGTGGGAGCGTCAGATCGCTGTCATCGAGGAGATGATCAGGCACGAGCGGAACGTCGCCCAGGAGAGGCAACGGGTGATGCGCGACCCGGATCCGGGAGTCGACGTGTTCCTCTCCCTGCAGTCGGCTTTCGCCGAGGCTGACATAAGCAAGATCACGGCAAACCTGGAGCTGTACGGGTCGCCCGCACTGAAGGCGGCGCACCAGGCAGCTTTTGAAGCGTGGCGGGGTTGGCTTGTGGAGTTTGTCGGGTGGCAAAACTGCAGCAAGCGAACCGGCCCCGGGCATGCCGAGGAGGAACGTGCCGAGGCTGTGCGGGAGACGACCAAGCGGTGGCCGAGCGTTGAGAAGCTCTCGGCTAAGGCTGATGAGGCGTACGAGGACCTAGTCAGGGTTATGCGCGCCACCGCGGTTTTCGAGCCGGCTGTCAGTCGGATCGCGGCCCCCGAGCTGACTCGGTAGGGGAACTGGCACAGTTGTCATGACGATCACGCCTGTTGCCCTCGCTCTGATCAGTACCGGTGCCGGGCTCTTAGGGTCCGTCATCGGCACGGTGGGCGCCTTGGTCTCATCCAGCCTCTCTCAGCGCGCCACTCGCGACCGTGAAGCCGACTTCAAGGTGTGGGAGCGGCGGGCCGACGCCATCGAGGAGGCGCACCGAAAGATGCTCGCGCTCGGCAACGCCCGCGAGCTCGCCTGGGCCCGGAGAGAACTGCCCTCAGGTCTGAGTCCGGCAGATCTCGATCCAGGACACCAGGATGAGCAGTTCCGACTAGTCGTCACCAAGCTGACGCTCTATACGACGCCTGAGCTGGTGCGGGCATATCGCAACTCGAACGAGGCATTCCTGAAGTCGCTGCTCGGCATACAGAGAGTGCAGCTTGCTCTGGCCCAACCCGGCGGTGAGAGCGATCGACCGAGAAGGCAGCGGAATATCAACGCGGCAGTGGCTGTGGCCACCAGGGCAATCGAAGAGTCAAAGGCTGCCGACGAACAGCTTGAAGCCGCGCTCCGTACAGCGGCTGCGCTCACGGCCAGCCGCCGCCGTCGTTAGCCGGTCAGGCGGGGTGGTCCCGCCAGCCGCGGCGGGGGCGGCCTAGGTCACCGCGCAGCGCGGCGGGATTCCCAGCGCGGTGCCCGGTCGGCAAGGGCGGCCGAGGCCACGCCCGTCAGTTGAGCTGGACGCGGGTGAGGACGATGTGTGGCGGGTCGGCGTCGGCGACGATGACGTACTCGGCGATGCCGAGCGTGCCGTCCCGGCCGAGCGGCATGCGCCGCTGCTCGGGCCACTTCGCCGACGCGGAGCTGCCAGGCACCTCGCTCCGGGTTTCGTTGATCACGACGGTGGCGGCGACGATCGCGCCGAACACGTCGCCGGGCAGGGAGCCCTCCATGACGAGTTCAGTGACTTCGTCCGAGAGCAGGCACGGCCGGCCCTGCGGTTCCCCCTCCTCGTCGCGGTCACTCAACGGGCAGGCCCGCCTCGCGCCGACGGCGCACGATGTCGGCGACCGCCGTCGTCGACAGCGTGCCGTCCAGCGCGGCTGCGGTGAGCCGGTCCCCGGCCGGGTCGGTGTCGAGCATCGCCTCGCACCACCACCGGCGCAGCACGCCCTCGGCCTCCTCGGGCGCGGCGCCCAGCAGCTCGCGGTAGAACTCCATCCGGCGCTCACCGGTCAGCGCGCCTGCGATGCCCTCGGCGTTGCGCGGCACCCACTCCGGGTCCTGCGGATGGATCGGCTGTGCGGTCATCGCGGCGGCCCCTCTCGTTCCGCTCCGAGTCTGCCCTTTCACCTGGCTGCCGTCACGCCCGCCGGCACCCTGGAGGATGACGGCCACCGCGACGGTACGGCCCTGACACACGACGCCGCGGTGCCGGCCCCGTACTCCTGACCGCGAAAGGAGCCATAGCCATCGGCCGGCGCCGGAGCAGCAGATGCGGCACCCCGTGGGAGAGACCCGCGCCCCTGGGAAGGGAGCGCGGGTCTCACAGCAGGTCCGCTGGTCCTTGCGAGCCGTACCCGGCTGCGGATGCCCGTGAGGTCTTGCAGGGCGATACCGGGAGTCAGGGCAGGGTGACCGGTTCGTAGAGGAGGTAGTCGGATTGAGATGGGGCCGGGAGCAGGGTGTTCTGCTCCCAGGTGTCGTCGAGGAAGCCGGGACAGAACCACATGTTGTCGTTGACGCGCCGGAACGCGATGCGGAACCCCGCGGCGAGTCGCAGGTCGGTGAACCGGTGGTCGGCCGGGGGGACTGCCGAGTGCGGGCCCTTCTGCCAGGCGGGGATCTGGTCGGCGGGCCGGCCGGTGGGGCCGAGGTCCACGACGGTCTGGGCGCATGTGTCGTCGAGGGTGGCGACCCACAGTCCTCCCGAGGTTCCGTCCCAGGAGGTGGTGCCGGTCTCCTCGTCGTACTCGGCGACCAGCGGCTCGCACACGGTCACGCCGTCACGGGCGGAGACCCGCAAGCCGACCATGACGTACTTGGGGTCGAAGACGAAGGGCTGCGCGTAGTAGCGCAGGTAGTTGTGCTCCGTCCCGGTGGCGGGATTTTCCGCTTTGCGCGCGGTCATGAGCGTGGGCGACATGAGGGTGTTGCCGTCCGCCCACTCGGTCACGGTCTTCACCGAGGCGGGGTCGATGCGGCGGCTGCCGGGCACGGGCCGGCCAACGTAGAACTCCGCCTTGCCGCGCGACGAGGAGGAGGGGTCCCACGGGAAGGCCATGGCGGCGATCACCTGGCGGTTGTCCTCCACGACGAAGTACTTGGTCTCCGGGACCACGGCGTTGCCGTAGGCCGGGATTCTGTGGGTGAGCATGTCCTTTCTGGTGACCGCGTCCTGCCACTCCGCGACCCCGTACGTCAGCTCCAGGGCCGCGTTGACGCTCTGCGTCTGGAGCAGGAGCCGCTCGCGCAAAATCCGGGCGAAGTCGATCTCGGGCAGGTGGATGGCCTGACGGGCCTTGCTGAGTGCGGCATAGCCCTCGGCCTGGACGGCGGCGAGCTTGAAGAAGTAGCGGGCCGCTTCCCGGTAGTCGATCTCCTGCTTGTGTGCCATGAGATGGCAGAAGACATGCATCAGCGACTTGCCGAGCAGGTTGTCGCCGACGAGGACGCGGTGGAGGCAGTACAGCGAGTACGGCAGCCCGTTCACCTCGTCGGTGACCGACCGTGCCCAGCCGTCCAGTCCGTCGGCGTCCACCCGCAGAACCGGGCCGCCGTCGCGCTGCTCCCCCGGATCGGTGGGCATGACATTGATCGCCATCATCATCTCGATGCAGTAGCCGACCCGGTGCTCGTGCTCGGTGAACATCGAGATGACCGCGTTCCAGTCGACCCGGTCGTGGAGCTCGGCGATCTCCGCCAGCACCTCTTCGAGGAGCTGCTCGATGCGGGCGAGCTGCTGCTGGATCTCCGCGAGGGTGTCGGCCAGGCCGGCGATCGCGGTGATCGTCAGCGCGAACCAGTTGTTCATCTCCGTCCACATGCCCTGGACCTGGTTGGAGATGACCTGGAGATTGCGGTTGATCTCCCGCGCCATCCGGCGCTGGTCGGCGAGGATCTGGGACAGGAGTTTCTTGGCTTCCTCCTGGCCTTCGCCGATCTGGCCGATGAGGTCCTTGATCTGGTCGACGTCGGAGCCGATGCCCTGAATGTTGTCGTTGATCCCGCCGATGCTGTCCTGGATCTCCCTCTGCTCCTTGAGGATCTGATCCAGGATCTGCTGGTGGTTGTCGAGGATGTCCTCGACGTCCATGCCCGGCCCGCCGCCCGCGATGGAGTCCACCAAGTCGACAAGATCGATGATTGTGCCGATATGGTCGAGAAAGCGCCCGTGCCGCTGCCCCTTGCGCAGCGCCACTCCCGCCGGAGTGGCGAGGAAGTCCCGCGCGGTCATGGGGCGTACCGCCACCGTAGTGGTCACCCGTGTTCCCTCTCCATCGAGGATGGCGCGGCCGGTGCAGCCCGGCCGGCTCTCAGTCGTGGCGACATTAAGTGACGAGGAGACTGTGAAGGGTGCCGCGCGCCGGTCGTGGCATTGCGCTTCACCGGGAGGGCGGCGCGGGCCGCGGTGCTGCCCGACACGGGTAAGCGGCGTGGCTTTGCCCACGAGAACGGGTTCTGGCACAACTTCTGGGGAGCTATGCCGACCGGGCTTCTGTCTGCCTCATGACAACCCCCTGACGCTGCCGGTTCCCGGCGCACTCCGGCCCCGGACACCGAGCTTCGGCTCAACACCACAGAAGTTGTGCCAGAGCCCGTTCTCGTAACCAAAGCCAGTCTCCGCTGCACGGGAGGGAACTCGGCTGGCGCCGCATGGTGGCGGCAGGGTGAATCAGGCGACACGGTGAGGTGACGACCGTGCCGCCGTCCCATGCCTCCCCCGCCGCTGGCTTCCCGAGGTCGCATGGCCGCCGAACGGGTGTGCCGCGGGCGGCAATATCCTGGACGGTGCGGGTCCGGGCGTGCCCAGCCCGGACCCGTGGACAGTGCGCGCTGCTGTGCAGGGTCAGTCCGCGGCGTGCCGGCCGGAGCGTTCGACTTGGATGGCTTAGACGGCGGTGTCGTAGCGGGCGGCGAGGGGGGGTCGGCGTCCCGGATGCGCTCCCATCGCTCCTGTCGCACATGTGCGGCGTATGCGCGGGACGCGTCGGTGGCGGCAGCCAGCCGCTCGGGCGTGACCCGGTAGGCCGGCACCGCCCCACACCTCCCACGGCAGCCAGGCATCCGTCTGCGGGCTGTAGCGGGCGCGGGCGCCCCGGCCGACGTGGCCGGTGGCCTCCAACTGCCGGTAGGTCTCCTCCCCCATCAGTGAACACCTGCAGGTGCACCAGCCGCTTCGACCTCGAGGGTGCACAGCCCGGCCGGGTGGTTGGCGCCCCCCGCTTCTGCGGCCGCAACCGCGCCCGGATGGCCACGACTCTGAACCGCGCGGGCGATCTGGGCCACCGAGACACCGAACCTGGTTAGGGGGCAAAGGCCGAGGGCAAGGCAGACGGCCGGCCTGGCTGCTCCACCGCAGAGGTCCCGGGCCGCGAAGTCCCGGACCGCACAGCTGGGATTGGGCTCGCGTTCCGGGGGCACCGGCAGCGTGTGCGGGACGAGCACACGGGCGCAGAGTCGGACCCGGCCGCAGGGACAGCGGCCGGGTCCGACGATGTCCCCCCGGACCTCCTGCAACAGCTCACGGACGCGATCACGGCCATCCGCTCCCAGGGCGCCCTGCTCAGCGGCCTGGAACCAGGCGATCCCGGTCAGGCATCCGACGGCGACGCACCGCAGCCCGGACCGTCCTGACGGCGGGTGGCATCCCTGAAGACCTCAACTGCGCCCAGGCGTTACTGGGGAGGGCGGCCGGATACGGCGCCGTCGGGGTCGTCGAGCAGGGCCAGGCGGGCGGTGACGCGTTTGCCGACCGGCTGGCGCTGGGCCTCGAAACCCTGGGCGACGGCCATGACGATCTCCAGGCCGTGCTGGCCGATCCGGCCCGGGTCGGCCGCCTGGGCCAGGGGAAGCACCGGATCGCTGTCCCACACGATCACTTCCACCAGGTCGCCGTCGATCCGCAGCTCCAGCAGCACCGGGCCGGGTGCGTACTTCAGGGCGTTGGTCACCAGCTCGCTGACCACCAGCTGGGTCAGATCCATTGCCCGGGCGGACACCGGCAGGCCGTGCACACCCTGCACCTCGGCGAGGAAGCGGGCCGCGTGGTGGCGGGCTGCGGCGATGCAGGTACCGTCGCCCTCCAGAGCGACGGTCAGCTGTATCGGGGCATCCGCAGCGACGCCCTCCCCGTCCTCGACCGGTCCGGCCTGGCCCATGCACGTGCTCCTGTCGACGCAGGCGCAAGTACCCCGCGATCCCTGCCACACGCAGCCGTTACGGAAAGGTCATCGGATAGGGGTTCACTGCCAGCCGTTCATGGACACCCGGAAGGGTTACTGCGTTTCCCGTTGTGAGCCCCGAGCACCCCGTGCCGTTGTCCATCACGACCCAGACGGTGGACTGCATCACCGTGATCGCCCTGAGCGGCCAGATCGACTACACCGACCGCGAGCAGCTGCAGCAGGCCCTGGCCCCGCCCGGAAGCCATCCCCTGCGAGTGGTCGTCGACCTCAGCGGCGTCACCTTCATGGACTCCACCGGCCTCAACCTGCTCATCGGCGCCTATCACGCCCTCACCGCCGCCCACGGTTGGCTCCGGCTCGCCGAACCCGCCGAGACCGTGACCCGGGCCCTGCAGATCACCGGAATCGACAGACTCATCCCCTGCTACCCCAACCTCCAGCACGCCCTGCCCGACCACTGAAACCGGAGCACTGCGGGAGCGTTGCCCCAGCCGGCCGCCGCCCTGAGGGCCCGGCCGTGGAGCCACCGCCCCACGGCGCGGGGCCTTCTCGGCGGCGAGGTCCTCGGCGCAGGCCGTGGCCCAGGCGTCAGCGTCGGTCGCCCGCGGCTGCTCCTCCTGGTGGGGACCGGACGCGGGACGCTCCGCTGGGCACCGGACCCGCCGTCGCTGATCCCGCTCGCACCGCCAGGCACCGCGACCCGGTGCCGCGCGCGCAGCTCGCCACCGAGCGCCTGCCCGCCGTTCCTGCCGCCGAGCCGACCACCGGGCGCCGCAGACTCCGAGTCTGCCCACCACACCCGAACCGCGTGCAAGGCGGCACCCGCGGCACGTAGCGGGCGGGTCCGGCGCATCAGGCCTTCCGATCCTGCCTTTTCCTTGCCGGATGCGCCGGGGTGTGCGCGCCCGAGACCTCCGGCGACACGGCCCTGTCGTCCGCCATGACCACGGCCGTACCACCACGGGTCACAACCGCTGCCATCTCCCCCCGGGGTCTACCCCGGCCGGCCGGCGCCCCCGTACACGAGCGAATTCTCGGCGCGCGGCCATTCGCGGGGCCGGTGCTGCGCCCCCGGTCAGCTTCGGCAAATGCAGAAGGGATGACCAGCCGGATCGGTGAGAACCCGCGCCCTGGTTGCCTCATGAGGTTGATGGCCAGGCTTGCCTGCGCCTAGCTCCAGCAGCCGGGCTTCGGCCTCGTCCAGATCCACGACGTCGAAGCAAAGGTGCAGCTGCTGGGGAACGGTCTGGTCAGGCCAGCGCGGAGCCCGGTAGCCGTCGACCCGTTGAAAACCGATGAAGAGGCCGTCCTCACGGTTGAGGCCCGCAAAGTCCGCGTCCGACTTCGGGTGGGGTTCGAGGCCAGTGGCCTGCTGATAGAACGCCGCCAGAGCCAACGGATCAGGGCAGTCGAGTGTTATCGCGCTCAACTTCATTTGCAGGGGCATGGCACCTCCGGGGCGGTCACTGGATTTGCGCAATGATCACCCTAGAGACGGCGAGTTCGCACTCGGCAGGCTCCTACGCCTGCGCGTCAACCTCGACTACTAGCCCTGCAGGTCAGGTCGAAGTCGAGTTGCTCGACGTCCAGTAAGGTCCGGATTCACTCGTGCGGGTGGAGATCGATCCGGAATGCCGGGGCCCGCGGCAACGCGGACCGCTGGAGGTGGCGGTCCGCGCCGGTTCGTCTGCTGCCGAGCCACACAGTGTCATCGCCGTGGGGGGCGCCGTCTGCAGCGCCCCCCCTCGAACTCCGCCAGGGCCGTCAACGGCGGCGCACGAGCACCGCAATCAGGACGGCCACCAGCGGGGCAGCCACAGCCGCGACGGCCATAACCGGGTTGCTCAGCCGCGGGTGCACAGCGACCACATACCCGACGACGCCCAAGATCAGTGCGACAACGAGGGCCAGGAGCAGCAGCACGACCGGGTCGGCGCCCGGGTTCCCAGCAGGTGGCTGCTGGGGCCGGCGCTGCGGCTCGGGCTGGGGCTGCGGGTCGTTGTTGACGGTCATAGAGGGTCCCTCCCGTGAGCGCCCGCGGGTGGTCCGCGGGCGGCGCGCAGTCGGTCTGCGGGCTGAGTTCAGCCTCGGTGGGGCGCTGATCTTGCGGGAGAGGGAACGGATGGTACATCGCGATCGACAGCGGTCCGGCCCCTCTCGGCAGGGCGTTTCCGGGGTGTCAAGGCATGCGTGACAATCGGCAATCACGCTGGTGGATGGTGCTTGACGGAGGGTGGGCAGGCGGTGGGCGGAGCCGAGGGGACGGCCGCGTACAGGTACGCGGCCAGGCTGCGGGAGGGCATGAAGATCTACCGCGACGGCGGCGGCACCCAAAAGAAGATCGCCGCCGCCACGGGCATATCCGCGACCACCCTCTCGCGGTACCTGAGCGGGGAGCGGGTCCTCCCGCCGGACAGGCTGCGCGCCATCAGGGCCTACCTCGAGGCACAGCCCGTCGACTTCCCCGACGGGTTCTGGGAGGAGGTGGAGGAGCTGTGCGGCGAGGCGCACCGCGCCAGTGGATCCCCCAGTGTCCAGCGCGTGCAACTCGCAGAAGACCTCGCCCGCGCTGAGGCGGACCTCGCCCGCGCCAAGGAGAAGCTGGACCGAGCCCAGGAGCAGCTGGCCCAGGCACGGGGCGAGCACCAGCAGGCCCAGCAGATCGCCGAGGGGCGGCTGCATGCCCTCGAACGCCGGCTGCGCCGTCTCACCGAGCAACTGCGCAAAGCCCTGGTCCGCGCGCGGAACACGGAACGCGCACGCAAGTACCTCGAGAAGCGGCTCGCCGAACATGACCAGAGCCTGCGCCAGGCCCAGGACTACGCCCGCCGCATCGAAGCCGAGCTCGCCCAGCAGGAGGAGCAAGCTGAGCGGCTCGTGAAGGAAGTCGGTGTCCTGCGCAAGCAAAACCGCCAACTCATCGAAGAAAGTACCGCTGTTCCCGCCCCGTCAACGCAGCTCAGCGGCTACACCTACACGCCGCAGCACGTCTCCGTCCCAGTGCAGCCCGGCCTCGAGACAGTGGCGGCGGCCGCAGAACCCGTCGAAGCGGCGAGCCCTCCTCAGGGGCAGGTCGCCTGGCCGGATCTGCCATACGAGCCGTGCGAGCCGTACGGGACGACTTACCTGCTCCAGCAAGATCAGCTGAACTACGGGTACGGGTACGGGACGTCCGACGAGCGCACGTCCGCCGAACTACTGGCGGGCCGCTTCGCGGACACTCAACTGGTTGCGGCCGGCTACCCGCAGGCCGCAACGCTGGATCCCTACCCCCCGTACGACACACCGGCCGACGTGTGGACGTGGGACCCCGTGCACAGCGCATGGAACCTCGCGGAAGCGTTGGCCAGCCCTCTCCCCGCCCTGACGTACGACGAATCACCTCTGCCTGCACCTGCCATCTCCCCGGTGCTTGCCGCACGCCGAGAAGCCGAGGAACCACGGAACGGCGCCGATGAAGCACCGCCGCTCGCCCCGGCAACCCAGCACGCCCGCACAGGCCCCCGACGCCGCAGGGCAGGAGCGCTGCCCACTGCCGCTCTCATCGCTGCCCTCTTCGGCTCCCACCTGGGCTCCCACCTCAGGTGAGGCGACATGACCTGTACATACACCGTCTGTGGCCCGCCACTTCTGCGACCGCGACCAGTCTTCTTCACGGCCGGCCCGCGCAGCCCTACACGAGCGAGTCCCCGGCATGCGGCCTTTCACGGGGCCGGTGCTGCGCCCCCGGACGGCTAAGGAGGTGTCCAGGGGCGCAGCCGTCCGGTGGCCTCCGGGGGGAGAGGCCACCAGAGGGTCGCCACGGCCGTCGGCGTCGGGGCCGTGGCGACCGGCCCGGCGCACGCTACCGCTCCGACGCCGGCCGAGGAGGCAGCCGGGCAGCCCGGGGCGCCACGGCTCACCCGCGCGGCCGGGCACGCGTCACCGGTGACCTGGCGCGGCTGGTTCACCCGCCGATCCGGGCGGCTCAGTGCTCGCTGGTGTGTGCAGCGAGGGTGTGTGCAGCGAGCAGCTCCAAGAGCGCCAGAGCCCCCGACCATGCACGTCACAGCACTGCACACCCGTCGACACCGGCACACGCCAGCAAGCGTCGGCTGCGCAATCGCCAGTCATCAACGGGCAGATTGACGCAACCGTGTCCCGCGCCTCACATGATCGTTTCCTGAAGTGACGTGCGCGCACCGGTGTCGGCTTCGCCTTCGTCAGCAGCCGAACAAGCCCGTCCGACCGGTGATCGCCCTGTCAGGGGCGATGGCTCCTGGACCTCTCCGGCGCGAGGGCCAGGAGCCATCCACTCCGGTGCCCCCGCACGACAACCGGCGCTGTACATGCGGGAACAGGCGTCGGATGACGGAGGCGGCCCCACATGGCAGGTCACGGGCCCACTGCCTGGACGATGCCGACCACCACTGCGACCAGGACGCCGGCGGCGCTGACAGCGATACCCGACCGGCTGAGCAAGCCGAGTCCGACCGCCACGGCCGCGCCGACCACGACCAGCAGCAGCGCGACAAGCAGGCCGAGCGCGGTGATGACAGACACGAGATCCCCCTGAGGGTCAGGCTCACGGACCGTCCGCGAGCGCGCAGCGGCTGGAGCATGAAGCGTACATATGGCGTACGGAATGCGTACGTAGGTCAGTCGAGTGCACCGCAGCTAGAGCGGCCAGCGGCTGCAATGCTCACTTCTCACCGGCGCGAAACCGCCGGCCGCCCTGTGACTTCCGTCCGCCTCCGCCGCGCACCACGGCCGGCCGATCACCGCTCGCGGCCCTGCCTCCCCGCTCATAGGTTGTCGTTCGTGGAGCCCGGGCTGACAGGCGCGAGCGGACACGGGCCTCCACCACTGGGGTCGGCCCTGCCCGCCGACGGTGCGCGGGGCCACCCCGGTACACACCGGCCCACCCTTTCGAACGAGCCCGCTACCCGGGAATCCCCAGATGGGCGTCCGGGCGGCAGAACTCGCACGCGTGGAAGAACTTCCCATCGCCGGTGAGCGCTTGGCGGCCGTCGTCGGCGCTGATCGGGTTGGCGTCGCGCTGGATAACGGTGCAGTCGGCGCGGTGAACCGTGGCACCCAGCGGGTGCCCGGCGCGCAGCTGCTTCTCCACCACGAACCCGCTCGGGTCCTCTTGCTGTGCGGAGGCTTGAAGAGCCGGCCGCGGCTGCGGCGGCAGCCGTCGAGCGTCGGGCGGCTGCCTCGCCGCTGCCGTGAGCGCCTGACGGACCGCGGCAGTCTGCAGGCGCAGGTACGTCGCCACGGTCTCGGTCTCGGCGATCCGCTGATCGAGATACGCCAAGATCGCGCGGAGACGCGGCGGGTCAGGCGGTAGCTCGTTCACATGTTCGATTCTATGATGTGGTGCGTGCCCGGCCGCTTCCACCTACTGCTCGCCTCCCAGGGACAGCCCGGCCGGCACGGCTGGTGGAACAGCGAGAGCGTCGCCCGCGGCAAGCTCGCGCGCTGGGTCGGCGCCTACGGCACCATGCCCGGCGGGTGCATCACTCTCACCGACGAGGACACGGGCACGGTGCTGCAGGTCTGGCCTCTCGAGTAGCGCGACCAGACCGGCCGGGACCCGTGGGTGTGTGCCCGGTGCGGGAGGCACCGGGGCAGCGGGCTTGGTGGTGTGTGTCAGCGGGCCAGGGTGACCGTGACGGTCGCGTCGGGGCAGCCGGCGAGGACGTCGGTGAGCGCGGTCTGCTCGGCGGTGTCGATGGACAGGCCCCAGCGGGTCTTGTCGGCGACCCAGTCGGTGGCGTACTGGCAGCGGTACCCGGCGGCCGGCGGCAGCCACGTGGACGGGTCCTGGTCCGCCTTCGACCGGTTCGAAGCGGCGGACACCGCGATCAGGGCACGGTCGTCGCCGAGATCGTTGGCGTACGCCTCCCGCTCCGCCGCGCTCCAGGCGGAGGCGCCGGAGTCCCAGGCCTCGGCGAGCGGGACCAGGTGGTCGATGTCCAACCCGGTGGGGCCCTCGATGTAGCGGTCGTCGTAGGGCGAGTACCAGGCGCCCCCGATCAGGGAGCAGCGGTTGATCTGCTCGGGTGCGATGACGGCTTCGGCCTTGAGGACCTCGGCGCGGGTGTTGCAGCCGTCCTTGTCCGCGTCCACCCAGTGCTTGAACGCGGTGCGGACGTAGCCGGTCCGGTCCTCGGTGCGGACCGGGAGCTGGGCCAGGGCGTCCTGCACGGGCAGGGCCACGGTGTCCCCGGGCGCGGCGGCGCGGGTGGCGTGCCCGGTCGGGGTGGCGTGGGCGGTCGTCGGAACGAGGAGAGCGGTGAGCGCGGCGGCCAGGACGGCGGCGCGGGCGAAGCGCACGGACAGGGGTCCTCTCGAAGATCACAAACATGGTCGTGATCTTCGTAGCGGCCCCAGCACACGACGCGCCAGGCAAACCGGCACAGCACCACCCGATAGAGGAAGGCAGCCATCCGGGGTGGTCGGGAAGGTTCGGGCACTGCCGTGCACGAACCCACCGTCCTGGGCAAGATGCGGTGACATTGAGCCGACCAACGGGCTGCCCGCCTGATGTACCTCCCCAGCAACCGGAGATCGTTCCGCCTCGCCCTTTCTCCCGCCCCGGCCATGCGCATCCGATGAGCAGTCACACGCCGCCGGTCTTCTCGGAGGCCTGGCTGCGGAGCCATCTGGACGTCGCAGGTCAAGGCGCATCTGAGAAAGTTCGCGTACGGTCTGTCGATTTCGCGTGGCCCGTCCGACGTAGAGGCGTACCGACCAGACACACAGCCAAGGAGACCCGGCATGGCCCAGTACGCGATCCTCATCTTCGACACCCCTGCGGCCGGCGACTACACACCCGAGCAGCAGGCGGCGAGCAAGCGCCACGCCGACGACCTCATCGACTCTGGTGCCATGATCGCGGCATACGCGCTGCAGTCCGCCGACACGGCCACCTCGCTGCACGGCGATGTGATCACCGACGGCCCCTTCATTGACTCCAAGGAAGTCATCGCTGGCGTCTGCATAGTTGAGGCCCCCGACCTGGACGCAGCCCTCGATCTGGCGCGTCGTAACCCCGCCGTGCAGTGGGGTCGCGGCGGTGTCGAGGTGCGGCCCGTGGCGGGCGGCATCCCGCCCCTTGACCGATGACGGCTGCGACGGACCCGGGACAGGCGGTCGCCGACGCACACCGGCGCGAGTGGGCCTTGGTGCTCGCCGCGACGGTGCGCGTCGCCCGCGACCTGGACCTGGCCGAGGAGTGCGTGCAGGAGGCGTACGCCGCGGCACTGTCGGCCTGGAAAGGCGATGGCATCCCCCGCAATCCCGCGGCGTGGCTCACCACCGCGGCCAAGCGCCGGGCCATGGACACGATCCGCCGCGAGCGGACGTTGCGCTCAAAGCTGCCGCTGCTGGTGCAGGCCGCAGAAGCCGTCGACGAGCCTGCCTTGGACGAGCCGGACAAACAAAAGGACGGGGAGGCCGTGGACCCGGAAGATGGCGTACCCGACGAACGACTGCGGCTCATCTTCATCTGCTGCCACCCCGCACTCGCGCGGGAGGCACAGTTGGCCCTCACGCTCCGGCTGGTGTGCGGACTACCGACACCGGACGTCGCCCGGGCGCTGTTGGTGTCGGAACAGACGATGGCAGCCCGGATCACCCGGGCGAAGAAGAAGATCTCCGCCGCGCGCATCCCCTACCGGGTGCCGCGCCCGGCGGAGCTGCCGGACCGGCTGGCGGTCGTACTCGGGGTGCTCCACCTGCTGTTCAGCGCCGGGCACACGGCCCCCTCGGGCCCCACGCTCATGCGCACCGACCTGGCCGATCGCGCCCTGCACCTGGCACGCACCCTGCGGGAGCTCATGCCCGACGAGCCGGAGGTCCGCGGGCTGCTGGCGCTGCTCCTGGTCACCGACGCCCGGCGCGCCACCCGGACCGGCGCAGGCGGCCGCCTGCTGCGGCTCGAGGAGCAGGACCGCTCGCTGTGGGACCGCACCGCGCTGGCTGAGGCGCATGAACTGATTGTGGCCGGGCTGCGCGGAGGTCGCGCGGGACGCTATCTGCTGCAGGCGGCGATCGCCTCGTTGTACGCCGAGGCACCGACGTACGAGGAGACGGACTGGCCACAGATCGTGGCACTCTACGACCGGCTGCTGCCGCTGTGGCCCTCGCCGGTCGTCGCGCTGAACCGCACCGTGCCCGTGTCCATGACCCACGGTCCGGAAGTCGCACTGAAGCAGGTCGAAGCGCTGGAGGAAGACGGCCGGCTCGCCAGGTACCAATACCTGCCCGCGATCAAGGCGGACCTGCTGCAACGCCTCGGCCGTACCGAGGAGGCGGCAATCGCATACCGGCAAGCCCTCGAGCTGACCGACAACGAGGCAGAGCGAGCATTCCTCACCACGCGCCTTACCCACCAGGAGACCGGCCTGCGTGAGTAGATGCGGAAGCGCCGGCTATGGAAGCTGCGCACCAGGGGCTCATGGACCGGGTCACTTGCCCAGGCCCGGGCAGACCCGGGCCTGGTGCCCAGAGACCCGCAAGCGGCAGCGGCTTACCGCGGTGCATCGGGACGTGGTGGCCCGGGTGGACGAGCACGCGCTCGAGGCAGGTACGGCTGACCCACCTGTTCGGGCAACTGTCTCAGCGCCGCGGTCCGCGACGCAGGCGACGGGGCACGACAGCTGAGCTGGGAGTGCCCGCCTTCGGTGGCGATCTGTCGCCGAAGATGATCAGGCTGGCCCGGCACGCCTATCCGAACCTGCGGTTCACCGTCGCGACCGGCACTCGCGGCATCAGCAGCACCTTCAACAGCTGACAACCTGGGCCGGGCCGGCTGCAGCCGGGTCCGCAAGAGCTCCGGACCGGACCCGCAGGCAGCAGCGATGGGCAGCCGCCCCCCGCGCACGGGCACCCGGACCGCGCTGCCCGTAGGGAGCACAGCAACGCCCCCGAGGAACGTCCACCCGAAGCAGGGGCCGCCCCGGCAGACGGCGGAGCGAGGCGGGATCACCCGCCGGGGGCCGGCCCACTACGGTGAAAGGAGCAGGGCGAGGGCCTTGTGCGGAGATTGAGCAGCCAGGTAGGCCTGAGCGAGAAACATCCGGCTTTCGCGGGTGTCGGGGTGGTTAGCGCCGAGGACCTGCTGACATTGGGCGAGAGTGATCTCGAGTAGAGGAATGGCCCTGTCTAGGTCCTCCGCTTCGTAATGGGCGCCCGCGAGGTTGTGGCGGCTGGTGAGAGTGTCGGGGTGGGTGGCGCCGAGGATCTGCTCACGCTGGGCGAGGGTGGACTCGAGCAAGGGAATGGCTTTGGTCAGGTCCCCCGCGTCCCGGTAGGCGCAGGCGAGGTTGTTACGGCTGGTGAGAGTGTCGAGGTGGGTGGCGCCGAGGACCTGCTCACGCTGGGCGAGGGTGGACTCGAGCAAGGGAATGGCTTTGGTCAGGTCCCCCGCGTTCTGGTAGGCGCAGGCGAGGCTGTCCCGGCTCGTGAGAGTGTCAGGGTGAAGGTCGCCGAGGACCTGCTCACGCTGCACGAGGGTGGACTCGAGCAAGGGGATAGCCTTGACCAGGTCTCCCACCGCTTCGTAAGCGCAGGCCAGGATGTTACGGCTGCCCAAGGTGAGGGGGTGGGTGTCGCCGTGGACCTGCTCACATTGTGCGAGCGTGGTTTCGAACAGGGGGATCGCCCTGGTCAGGTCCCCCGCGTCCCGGTAGGCGCAGGCGAGGTTGTTACGGCTGCCGAGGGTGTCGGGGTCAGTGTCGCCGAGGACCTGCTCACGCTGGGCGAGGGTGGACTCGAGCAAGGGAATGGCCTTGGTCAGATCTCCCGCCGCTTCGTAAGCGCAGGCGAGGTTGTTGCGGCTGGTGAGGGTGTCGGGGTGAAGGTCGCCGAGGTCCTGTGCACGCTGCGCGAGGATGGACTCGTGCAGGGGGATGGCCTTGGTCAGATCTCCCGCCGCTTCGTAAGCGCAGGCGAGGTTGTTGCGGCTGCCGAGGGTGTCAGGGTGAGTGTCGCCGAGGACCTGCTCACATTGTGCGAGCGTGGTTTCGAACAGGGGGATCGCTCTGGTCAGGTCCCCCGCTGCTTGGTAGGCGCTAGCGAGGTTGTTGCGGAGCGTGAGGGTCTCGGGGTGGGTGTCGCCGAGGTCCTGCTCGTATTGGACGACAGTGGCCTTCAGCAGCGGAACGGTGCGCGCGTCGTGGCCTTGCAGACTAAGGAGGCGGGCGGCGACGTGGTAGGCCATGCCGAGAGCGCTGTTGAAGTGCCCTGGCGGGGTCGTGGCTGCCAAGGCGACAAGGTGGGGGCTGAGAGCATCTAACAGGGCGGCGGGCAGGTAATCCTGGTCCGGGGGTGGAGTCAGCCGGTGGAGCACAGCTTGTTCGGCGCGTAGCCGACCCGGTGGGCACGGCGGGGGCTGCGTACCGCCGGGGGTGGCGTGGGAGGTACGCAGGACGGTTTGGACTAGGCGGTGGACGCTGACGTGGGTGCCGGTGTCGGTGAGCATGCTGTAGGCGGCCAGAGTGCCGATCGCTTCCGCGGTGTCGTCTGAGTCGGTGCCCGGGGGCGCGAGCAACGTATGAGGGATGTCGTCGGGGGCGAGCCAGGCCGCGGTGTGCAGTACCTCCACGGCCAGCGGTTCGACGTCCTGAAGGGCGTCCAGAGTCACGTCCCAGATACGGGCCATGGTGCGTTCGGCGCGCGTTGCGAGAGCCTTCTTGTCGAGCTTCGACTCCAGGCGGCGTCTGTAAGCCTGCACGGTGATGCCGCGGTTTTGGGCCAGGTACGCACCGGCCTGTCTCAGCGCGAGGGGCAGGTTCCCCAGGTCGGCGGTGAGGGCACGGAAATCTGCCTCTTGCCGGGGTGAGGGAGTAGTGCCCGGGTACACGAGATTGTTCAAGAGCTTGGTGGCGTCATCGGGGCGGAGGACGTCCAGGGGCAGGATGGGGGTGTTGTCGGCCCAGCCGGTGGTGCGGCGGCTCGTGGCGAGGTGGTGGCCCCGGTCAAGCACGCCAGTGTACGGGAACAAGTGACGAGGGTTGTCCACGTTGTCGTAGATCAACAGCCAGTCGGAGTGCGTCCCCAGCCACTGCATGGCCCAGTCGACCCGCGCGGTGCGTTCTTCCGCATCGAATCTGCCGGGAACCAATTGGCCGGTGAGTTCAAGGAGAGAGGTCTCGATCTGCGCGGGCGACG
This sequence comes from Streptomyces albidicamelliae, assembly GCF_025642175.1. Lineage (NCBI taxonomy): Bacteria > Bacillati > Actinomycetota > Actinomycetes > Kitasatosporales > Streptomycetaceae > Streptomyces > Streptomyces albidicamelliae. The sequence goes on from NZ_CP106797.1 coordinate 19,825, forward strand.
CGGCGTTGACCCACCAGACCACCGGGTAGTCATCGCGGTACAGACGGGCGTACTCCGAGGCGAGGGTGCTCTTGCCCACGCCGCCCAGGCCGGTCACGATCACGGTGGTGGTGGCCGCTCCCTCCCGGTGGCCGGTCAGCGCACGCCTGAGCCAGACGAGTTCCTCGCCGCGGCCCACACAGTGACGGGCCGAGCGTAGGTTCGTGATCCTCGGTGCTGCCGTAGCCTTCTCCGCCGCGTCCAGCGCCTCCACCGTCGACCTGTCCTTGGACGGGGCATGACCCCCGCCGGACGCCAGCATCGCCTCCGGCGCACGGCGCCCGGTCGGGCGGCTGGCGTCGGCTTCTTCCGTTCGACCCGCCAGGAAGGGACTCTGTGGCGTTGCGTGGGGAGCTTCTTCTCCTGACCGAATTACGGCTCCCAAGGCCGCCGCACAGCGCCTCCGCATATCGCGGTCGAAGGCATCCCAGTCGTCCGACGGCTTGCCCGTCACCGGCCTCGTATCCATCTCCGCCAACGTCCAGGCCAGGCGGAACGCACTTTGCTGGCTGGGCTTACCCGTCAACAGGCGCCGCACCGTAGCAGTACTCAGCTTCTCGACGTTTCCGTTCTCGTCCTTCGTGGCACTCTTGTCCGCGATCTTCTTCAGGGACGGGAGGCCGGCTCGCTGTCTGAGGTCCTGCAGCCAGGTCAGCCAGTCACGCAGCGGTCCGTCCGGGACCGAGTCCGGAATGTCGATCGTGTCGCTGGCCGAGCCACCCAAACGATGCCTCCCCTCCCCGCCGTGGCTATTAGGTGCGTGCCACCACGGTTCACCACGATTCTTCTCGCACCACAGCGTATCGCCGTGAAACATCGGGCTGGCACGCGAGCGATGCTCAACTCACCGAAAACGCAGGGGAGGTGAGCAGCGTGAAGCTGGGCAAGGAGTGGTGGCGGACCGTGCGGTACGCCATCGGCGGGGAGCGCCGGACGGGTCGCCTGATCGGCATCCTGGTGACGGTGGGTGCCTTCATGGCACTACTGATCATCCTGAGTCATGGGTTCTCTGTGACGGTCGGCTGAAGCACACGCGGTGGTCGGTCGCGCCCCTAATACGGCATCGGCGGCGCACCACTCAGGAGGGCCCCAGTCGAGGTGACCAGGGCCCTCCATTCGCGACGCCCTCGCCGGCGTCCACGACTACGTCACCACCGGCTCCTCCCCCATGGCAGCCGCCTAGTGAACCCTCCCGACCCCCTGACCCACCCTTCCGGGCGCGCAACAGGACCGTCGGGACTGTAAAGGGGTCTCCAGCAAAGCGGCCCAAGAGCGAGAGTAGACCCCTTGCTACTACGGCGCCTTTGAATGAAAAGCTCCCCATGACCGGTCGCCACACCACCACTTCGAGGCAACGGGAAGGCGTCCGGTACCGCAGCCGGTCACGGAGCCGGTGACCGTGCGTCGCGAGGAACGCCCCCGCTGGTAGGCCTCGGCGCTAGCCCACGAACTGCCCTTCGGCCATGCGGTGCTCTCCCTCTCCACGGTCGGGGGCCAACGCACCCCACCCATCCTCACCAGGCTCTGAAGGCCGGAGGCCGGCCGTTGGGCTTGTCCCCGGATTCCCTGCCGACGCGCGGCACCAAACCGAGCCGCCCGGCCGAGAAGGATCGGGCGAGCCGAGTGGTGCCGGGTCAGCAGGCGTCGACGAGCTCGTCGATCTGGTCGGCAAGGCGGTGGTCAGGGTGATGGAATTCGCCGGCGGCTTCGTCCACCTTGAGACGTTCGACGGCTTTGCGCAGGACGCCGGAGGAGTCGATGTTGAGGTGCATCCACGCGGGCGGGGGGACGAAGTCGTCGTCTCGGGGGCCCAGGGCGAGGTACTGATGCCACCAGTGGTCGGCGTCCCGAAGGTCGCCGCGGCGCGTGTGGAACAGGTACAGGCAGTAGGCGGCTGTGGCGTTGCCTGCGCCGGCGGCGAACTGCCACCACCACAGGGCTCCGTCGGACTTCTTGGCGAGGTCGAGCAGGCAGCCGAAGTGGAGGGCGCCTTCGGGGTCGACGGGGCTGTCGGCGATGCGGGCCAGGTGGTCGGAGGCGTCGTCGCTGCGCAGCAGGTCGCGGCACAGTGCCTGCAGGGTGATGTCCGCGCGTTCCAGCCGGACGGGGTGGTGGCGCGCCGGGGTGGGGCGTTCGCCGAACATCAGGACTGCGGTGACGTCCCTGATGATGTCCTGTCTGAGGTCGTCCAGTTCTGCGTCGGTGACGGTGTCGGGGATGGCCGCCTGGTCGAGAATTCTGTCCAGCTTGCGCGGCACAGCTACTCCTTCTCCTCGTCGTCGCTCAGGTCGATGCCGAGTTTCGCGGCGATGTGCTTGCGGGCCTGGCGGCGGTGGGTGCGTACGGTGCCCGCGCTGATGCCCATGATGTCGGCGACGCGACTGCAGGGGTAGCCCAGGACGTAGTTCAGGATGATCACGTCGAACTGCCGCACCGGCAGAGCGGCTATGGCGGTGTAGAGGCCGAGCGGGGATTCCGCGTCGGCCAGCTGGGAGCGCATGGCGCCCAGGGTGGCGCGGACGGCGTCGTGGACGGCGGTCGTCCGGTCGTTCGCCGACGGAGCCGTGCTCCGGCCGTCGGCGGTGGGGGCGATCGTCATGCGGGCGTGCGTCTCCACCCGCAGCTTCAGCGCCCGCCACGCGTACGCTTCCGGGCCGCCCTCCTGGAACAGGACCGCGTCCCAGTTCAGGGCGAGGTGGGTGTAGAGCGAACGGACGACGGTCTTGGCAGCCCTCCTGTCGCCCAGGACGGTGGTGGCGTAGTCAACCTGGGGGCGGGCGTACATCCTGTAGAAGGCGTCCAGGCTCGCCTGCATGTCGTACTGGATGCCCTTCAGCGCCTCCAGTTCCTCGAACGAGGCGGGCAAGGCGTGAGCGCCGCTGTCCTCCGTGCCGGTCATGGGCTAGGCCTCCGCATCCCGGGAAGCAACCGCCACAGGGGCGTCGCTGGCGTCGGCACGCGGCGATTGAGTGTGCAGCAGCTCGGCCACACCGACCCGGGCGCCGGCCCGCAGGAGGCGACGCATCCCTGTTTGCAGGTCGGGGAGGAACACGCGCAGTGCGGTGATCACCACCAGCAGCGCGAGAAGATCGTTCACGGTCACGGGACCTCTGTCCTTCCTACCAACACAGCGTCAACTCACCCCACTTCCAAGGCGTGTGGCGCTGGAGGGCGCCTCGTTGGGCCCTCGGCCGCAGCATTGCGGACAGCGGGCCCCGAACGCGCATGACCACAGCGATCAAATTCTGACCCAAGGCGATCACTCGAATACACACGAGCAAACCCCAGCCTCCCAAGTTACCGCTTAGTCACCCATAGCGACCTGCGCGAACACTCCCCGGCGCACACCAGCGAGACCCGCGCGCAGAAGCCCCAACTCCGCCTACTGCAGGATGAGTTGTGGTCGACGTCACAGCACCGGAACGTTTCCTCTCGTGAACGGGTGGGGGGTGGCGTCCGTATAAAACGGACGCCACCCCCCACCCGTTCACCGCATCGGCAGCTGCTCGATCTGGACGAACGCGTCCGGCCGGCGCACGCGAACGGGGCCCCGGCACAACCGCCGGAGCCCCAAGGCCAGACAGCGCGTGCGCGCCGCGCGGGTCAGTTGGTACAGGTGTCGAGCATGGACGACAGTGCCGTCTTCTCCTGGTCGGTGGTGGTCAGCTTCCAGACGGACTTGATGTGCGTGTAGTCCTTGGCATACACGCACCAGAAGGCGTGGTTGGTGGGCTTCCAGTCGGCCGGCCCGCTGTCGGACTTCGAGGTGTTCGACGACTCCGAGGCGATCAGCAGCTGCGGGTCCTTCAGGTCGTTGCCGAAGTCCTTGCGCTGGTCGGCGGTCCAGGTGTCGGCGCCGGAACGCCAGGCCTCGGCCAAGGGGACCATGTGGTCGATCGTGGCCTTGGAGACCTCGGTGACCGTGGTGTCGTCGTAGACGGAGTACCAGGAACCGGATTCCGGCTGGCAGCTGCTCGGCTTGTCCTTCACGTCTTTCCCGTCACGGGCGAGGACAGCCTGACGGGTGGTGCAGCCGCCAGGCTGGCTGGACCAGATGTCGAACTTGTCCCGGGCGTAGCCGTCCATCGAGTGCGGGGCGGCCACCGTCAGGGCGGCCAACTCGGTGCGGGCGGTTTGTGTGGACGGCGGTGCTGGGGGCTCGGCCAGGGCCGGGGCGGCGCCAAGGGCGGTCAGGAGCAGGGCGGTTGCGGGCAGGCCGAAGACGGCGCGGCGCATGAAGTCTCCAAAGAGTGTGGGGGGTTGGAGATGCGCACACGAGAAAACCGCACCCGTGACGCAGCGCGCTACGCGCGTCGACCGGTTCCGACAACTCCCCCACCCCGCCTTCACCCTGCGGGCACGCCGGGTCAGCGGGAGGAGAGGCGGTACTCATCAACGGGAAATCCGTCCACCAGGCGCAGCACGGGAGGCGCGGCGTCGGTGCGCGTGCGGGCCTGGGCCCAGCTCGTGACGGTGCCGCTGCGCCGGCGGCAAGGTCGCGGACAGCAGCACCACGGGAGCCCCCGCCTGCCCCAGCCAGCGCAGCGCCTCGACGAGGAACTGCCGCATGTAGACGTCCGCCGCGTGCACCTCGTCCACGACGCCGTCCAGGCCCCCCCGACGAGGTACGGGGACTGCACTCTTTCAGGTTGTTCCAACCGGCTGCCGCAACTACGGACGAATGTCTAGCGTGAGAACGCACGACGACAAAAGCAGCCGCCCTGCCCTGACACGGCTATCTGCCGACTAGCGCTGAGCGCTGCAGACACACAACGAGGGGGAACTCATGTTGTTCGAAGCGATGACGGCGTTGGCCGCGGCCAGCGGCAGCGCGGTGGTGCAGGCAGCGGGCACGGATGCCTGGAACGGATTTCGGAAGCGGGTCGCGGCTCTGTTCGGCCGGGGCGACGCTCAGCGTGAGGCGGCGGAGCTGGAACGTCTGGATCACACCGCCCAGGTCCTGACCGCCGGAGGCGACGAAACTGCTGCGCAGCGGGCCCGTCAGGAGGGGGCGTGGCAGGCCCGGTTCGAGACGCTGCTGGAGGGCCTCGGCGAGACCGAGCGCGAGGAGGTGGCCGCTGAGTTGCGGTCGTTGCTGGAGTCGGTCGCGAAGGCGACGGGGGACAGCGTCAGCGGGACGGGCAAGGCCACCGCGCGGGAAGGTGGCACCGCAGTGAGCGGCATCAAACGGACGGGGGGCGCGCCGGGGGGCCCGGCACAGGCATCCCGCACCGGCGACGCCGAGGCGACGGGAGCTGGTTCCAGCGCCGTCTCCGGCATCGTCCACGACAGCTGAGCTGGGCAGAGAAGCGGAACAGCGGGGGTGTGAGGGTGGGATCGGACTTCGACGACCGCAGCCTGCAGCAGACCGGGACGCCCAGCGGTGGCGACGGGAAGCCGTCGGACGCGGCCGCGGACGCGGCAGCAGGAGACGCCGCGGCGGGCGGGGCGGCAGTACCGTCAGCCCCGCTTTCTGTCGAGGGAAGTACAGCCGGGGTGGGGCAGATCGCCTCGCATACGGGGGATGCCACGGCGGTCGGCCCGCACAGCGTTGCCGTTGCGGGTATCTACAACGCGAGGACGGAGTTGCCAGCTGAGGCTCTGCGGCCGGCGTCGGAGGTAGAGGCCCGGGACGGGCTGGACGACCTGCCGTGGCGCCCGGATCTCTTCGTCGGCCGGAATGGCGAACTCGATCGCCTCGATGCCGCACTGGCCCGCCCGGGTGTGGCGTTGGTGCAGGCCGTGCACGGGCTGGGCGGCATCGGCAAGAGCACCCTGGCCGCGCACTGGGCCACAACCCGGGACCACGGGCACCAGCCCGTGCGCTGGTTCACCGCCGACAGCCCCGCCGGCATCCAGCAGGGACTCGCCGACCTGGCCGTGGCGCTGCAGCCCGCACTGAAGGTGCTGCCCGTCGAAGCCCTGGCCGAGTACGGGCTGCAGTGGCTGGCCACGCATACCGGCTGGCTGGTTGTCCTCGACAACGTCAACGACCCCGCTCACATCAGCTCTCTGCTCGTCCGGGCGCTGGGTGGCCGTTTCCTGATCACCAGCCGGCTCGGCGACGGCTGGGGCGCCAACGTCTCGCTGGTCCGGCTCGACGTCCTGGACCCGGACGAGTCCGTGGCCCTGCTCACCTCGATCATCACCAGCACAGGTCCCCGCGATCTCGACGGCGCCGCGGAACTCTGCGCGGAACTCGGGCATCTGCCCCTGGCCGTCGAACAGGCCGCCGCCTACATCGCGCAGACCCCGTTCACCACCCCCCGCACCTACCTCCAGCTCCTCGCCGAACATCCCGCGCAGATGTATGGGCAGGCGGGCGCCCTGACGGATGCGGAACGGACCGTCGCCCGGGTCTGGAACATCACCCTCGACCACATCGCCACCCGCCAGCCCTCAGCCGTCGACCTGCTGCGCAGCCTGGCCTGGTACGCCCCCGACGCCATCCCGGCCACTTTGGCGACCCTCGGCGACGGCCAGCCCGTCCAGACGAACCAGGCACTCGGGCTGCTCACCGCCTACAGCATGATCAGCCCCGACCCCGCCACCGGCACGATCACCGTCCACCGCCTCGTCCAGGCTCTCGCCCGCACCCCCGACCCCACCGACCCACACCGCACCCCCGAACTCATCGACCAGGCCCGCGAAAACGCCGTCGCCCACCTCGCCCAGAACCTGCCAACGACTTCCCAAGACCCGCTGTCCTGGGACACCTGGCGCCAACTCCTCCCCCACATCGACGCCCACACCCGCCACACCCACGAAGACACCGACACCCCCGCCACCGCCTACATCCTTAACGAAACGGGACTGTTCCTCCGGCACCAAGGCCTCGTCCACCAGGCGATCAGCTACCTCCAACGCGCCCAGACCCACTACGAAGACGTGCTCGGTCCCGAACACCGGCACACCCTCACCGCCCGCAACAACCTCGCCAATGCCTACCAGGACATCGGCGACCACACCCGCGCCATCACCGTCCATCAACAGACCCTCGAAGACCGCACCCGGATCCTCGGCCCCGAACACCCCGACACCCTCACCAGCCGCAACAACCTCGCCAGCGCCTACCAGGCCGCCGGCGACCACACCCGCGCCCTCCCCCTCCTCGGGCACAACCTCGAAATCCGCACCCGAATCCTCGGCCCCGACCACCCGAACACCCTCATCAGTCGCAACAACCTCGCCAGCGCCTACCAGGCCGCTGGCAACCACACCCGCGCCATCACCCTCCTAAAGCAAACCCTCGAAGAGCGCACCCGGATCCTCGGCCCCGAACACCCCGACACCCTCGCCACCCGCAACAACCTCGCCAGCGCCTACCAGGCCATCGGCGACCACACCCGCGCCAGCACCCTCCTCGAGCAAACCCTCGAAGCCTTCACCCGAATCATCGGCCCCGAACACCCGAACACCCTCACCACGCGCAACAACCTTGCCTACGTCTACCAGGCCATCGGCGACCACACCCGCGCCAACACCCTCCACGAGCAGACCCTCGAAGACCGCACCCGGATCCTCGGCCCCGAACACCCCGACACCCTCGCCAGCCGCAACAACCTCGCCAGCGCCTACCAGGCCATCGGCGACCACACCCGCGCCAGCACCCTCCTCGAGCAAACCCTCGAAGCCTTCACCCGAATCCTCGGCCCCGACCACCCGAACACCCTCACCAGCCGCAACAACCTCGCGTACGCCTACCAGGCCGCCGGCGACCACACCCGGGCCAGCACCCTCCTAAAGCAGACCCTCGAAGACCGCGCCCGGATCCTCGGCCCCGAACACCCCGACACCCTCACCACCCGCAACAACCTCGCCAGCACCTACCAGGCCGCCGGCGACCACACCCGCGCCATCCCCCTCCTCGAGCAAACCCTCGAAGCCTTCACCCGAATCCTCGGCCCCGACCACCCAAACACCCTCACCACCCGCAACAACCTCGCGTACGCCTACCAGGCCGCCGGCGACCCCACCCGCGCCATCCCCCTCCATCAGCAGACCCTCGAAGACCGCACCCGGATCCTCGGCCCCGAACACCCCGACACCCTCACCAGCCGCCACAACCTCGCCAGCACCTACCAGGCCGCTGGCAACCACACCCGCGCCATCCCCCTCCTCGAGCAAACCCTCGAAGACCGCACCCGGATCCTCGGCCCCGAACACCCCGACACCCTCACCACCCGCAACAACCTCGCCAGCACCTACCAGGCCGCCGGCGACCACACCCGCGCCATCCCCCTCCTCGAGCAAACCCTCGAAGCCTTCACCCGAATCCTCGGCCCCGACCACCCAAACACCCTCACCACCCGCAACAACCTCGCGTACGCCTACCAGGCCGCCGGCGACCCCACCCGCGCCATCCCCCTCCATCAGCAGACCCTCGAAGACCGCACCCGGATCCTCGGCCCCGAACACCCCGACACCCTCACCAGCCGCCACAACCTCGCCAGCACCTACCAGGCCATCGGCGACCACACCCGCGCCAGCACCCTCCTCGAGCAGACCCTCGAAGAGCGCACCCGGATCCTCGGCCCCGAACACCCCGACACCCTCACCACCCGCAACAACCTCGCCAGCGCCTCCCAGGCCGCCGGCGACCACACCCGGGCCATCCCCCTCCTCGAGCAAACCCTCGAAGCCTTCACCCGAATCCTCGGCCCCGACCACCCGAACACCCTCACCACCCGCAACAACCTCGCCGGCGCCTACCAGGCCGCCGGCGACCACGCCCGCGCCATCCCCCTCCTAAAGCAGACCCTCGAAGACCGCACCCGGATCCTCGGCCCCGAACACCCCGACACCCTCACCAGCCGCCACAACCTCGCCCACATTCACCGCTTGGCGGGCGACTTGGACCAGGCCATCATTCTGTTTCGGCAGAATCTAACTCTGTGCGCAGGGCGGTTCGGGACCGATCATCGGCTGGCCAGAGTGATCCGGCAGGCCTACACGTTGGCGTGGCAGAAGCGGGCTGTAATCGGTGCGAAGCTGGAGTTCAGGCCGACGTCTCGAAGCTGAGGACGCCCAGCGGACCACATCGCGCACACCGTCGCCCGGCCCCTACGGTGCGATGCAGGTATCTGGACGACATCCCTCGTCCTGGTCGCTCCCGCGGCCAGCTCGCCGACGCCCCGCCGCTTGGGAGGAGCTCAACCCCTCACCTGCGGCTGGCCAAGGCCCAGGATCACCGCGTGGACAGGTGGTACTCGCCGGCGCAGAAGCCGTCCGCCAAGCGGAGCGCGGGAGTCGCGACGTCGGTGCGGATGCGCGTCGACGCCCATCTGGTGACGGCACCACTGTGGCGGTCGACCTGACGGCGGGCACGTTCGCGGTTCGGGTAGGGGCGGTGAGCCATTACCCCGCAGTCTGGCAGACCGACACGGCCCGACCTGTCGGGTTGTCAACCCGTGGGGGCTCCCCTGCCCGTCCTGGTGACGGGAGCGCGGCAGTCCCTCTCGGCACTCCCAGGGACGACAAGCCTGCCCACCAGGAACTTTCGAGCTGAGCCGACCCCTCGGACGGGCTCGGCTCGCTCATTTGAATGAACATCAGCGGAGGTCGGAATGGTGAACCGTTCCGCCGGGACAGGCGCACGTCATGAAACTTCTGCGTAGACAGCGGCCCAACACCGGTGCGGTCACGCTGCTCGCTGCCGTCGTCCCGACCGTCCTGGCCGCATCACTGATCGGATTCGCACCCGCCCATGCCGCGACCACTGCGGGCGCCTCCACCGCGCACCGGGACCAGATCGCCTGCCCGCGCGGCTTCGTCTGCATCTACCCCGAGATCAACTTCAACGGCCAGCCCTACGTGAAACGCACCGTCGACGGTTCCGTACGGCACCTGCCGGACTACATCCGCGGCAACGGCAGCTCCGTCATCAACAACAGCAGCCGCACCGCCCGCGTCTACCAGAAGGACAACTACTTCGGCCGGCACGTCTGCGTCGGACGAGAAGGCGGAACCATCAGCGACCTGCGCTCCTACCAGCTCAACGACACCACCCACAGCCTGCGCAACAACGACACACCCTGCGGCGCCTGACCGCCTCAAGGCACTGACGCCGCGACAGATCATGGCGCATCGGCGCGCGTGAGCCGGTACGGCAGGCGGGGCCGCCCCACAACGTGGGGCGGCCCCGCCTTGGGCGCCGGCTCACCGGCCGGCGTCACCTACCGCCACTGTAGGGGGGTCAGTGGCGGTACCCGCCGCGGTGGTCACCGCCGTGGCGGTGGTCGCCTCCACGGTGGTCGTGGTGCCGGCCCCAGGAGACCTCGTCGACGAACCGGTCCCGGTCGTTGCGCAGGGTCGCGGTGTCGGAGTAGTTGTCCCACACGTAGTTCCGCCGGTCCTGGAAGACGTCGGTGCGGCTGTCACGGCCGATACCGGTGTGGACGCGGACGGTGGAGCGCCCGTCCAGTCGGAAGTGGTCGAAGGTGTAGCTGTGGCCGTCCTCGTCCTCGAGGGTCCAGCCGTCCAGGTTCACCACCCGGCGCGTGGAGTTGGTGATCTCCACCCACTCCCTGTTCAGCGACCGGTTCGAGCGGTCGTCGCGGCCCGGGGAGTCGTACTGCACCTCCGAGATGAACACCGCGGCGCGGGCGCGGCCCGGGTGGTGGTCGGCCGCCGAAGCCGGCAGCGCCACCGCACCCACAGCGGCGGCCGCGACAGCGGCGACAGCGGTCATACGACGAACAGAAGAAACGGACACCAGGGTCCCCCTTCAGTGCGCACACCCCAGCCCGGCCCGGGCACCAGAAACCGCAGGCCAGGAGGGTGCGTTGTGCTGGTGTGCAACCGGTCGGCCGCACACCCACACCCTGCAACCCCCACCCCCACGATGTGAGGGAAATGCGCACGTGATTACAGATTCACCAGATATCCGTGACACTCGCGTGTAACAACCATCTATGCGACAGATATCCCAGATTGACGACACATCAGGTGCAGTCGACGCGAGATCATGGGCCTGGGGCGGCAAGCCGCCAGGACGCGCCACCCCGCCACCGCAGACGCGTTCACCCGAAAGTGAGTAACAGGCCTCAGTGTCTTGCAGCCGACGCAGCCTCACCCGCCGGTCCCGGCCAAGCTCCGCAAAAGGCTCTTCGCGATCGTCGGCGGCGGGCATGCTGCGCGGGTGGAGGAGTTCGAGTTCGACTGCTGGCAATGCTGGGAGACCAACTACATCCGAGGGCGTCCCAAGGGTTTCTGGTCCACCACCCATTACGAACTGCCCGGGGAGTGGACGTGCTGGTCGTGCGGCGCTCTGAACACCACCCCGGACGACTAACCGTCGTCGGCGCGCTAGCCCTGCTCGGCGCGGAGTGCCTGAAGGGTTCTCTCGCAGGCACGGGCGATGTGCTCGCGAAATGGAGCGACCCGGGGATTGGTCACTTCGCGGCGTAGGACGGCGAGGGCCTCGATCCATTCGATGGCGTCCTCGGGCAGCGTGTAGGGCTCGCCGCTCAGGCGTCGTGCCGGCTGCGCTCGGGACGGGGCGGATCCGGGGTCGGGACGCGTGACGGTACGGACCACCGTCTCGGTGCGCTCCACCACTTCTCGCACCGGCTCGCGACTGCGGCCGCCCTCGCTCACCGGACGGTCGGCGCGGGCCTCGGCCGAGCGGACCTCCCATGCCCGGCGCCGGTGCACCGGGGAGCAGTATCGCGGCGGCCGGCCTCGGCCGCTGTAGGCGACCGGCTCGCCGCACCACTCGCACGAGCGCTCCAGCAGCTGCTCGCGCACGGTCGTCGTCTCGTGACTCTCACCCAGTACCGCCGTGTCGGGTGTGCGGTCATCCGGGGATCCTGGGCTTACTTTCGTCACAAACGAAATTGTGATGTCTCATTCGCCATGGTCAGGGGCGGGTGCAGGCGATTCCGTGCGGGGTGCCAGCAAGGTGTGGTGGAAAGCTTGTTGCATGACGTGGTCCCTGCCCGAGCCAATGCTGACCGTGGCCGTGGACAGTCCGGAGCTGCCCGCGGGGTGGGCGGCGGAGCCGAAGTGGGATGGGTTCCGCGCGGGCGTCTCCGTCGATGCGGGCACCGTAGTGCTCCGCTCCCGGCGCGGCGCCCAGATGGGGCCGGCGTTCCCGGAGATCGTGGCGGGCACGAGCCAGCTGCCGGATCAGACGGCTCTGGACGGTGAGCTGATCGTGTGGGACTGGGAGCAGGGCCGGCTTTCCTTCGAGCAGCTGCAGAACCGGCTGCACCGCCGCGGAGCCGCGGCCGTCCGGGCGGCCGACCGGTGGCCGGCCCAGTTCGTGGCCTTCGATCTGCTGCGCATGTCCGGGACCGACACCACCGCTTGGCCCTACATCCGGCGCCGGGCCGCGCTCGAGGAGTTGTTCACCACGCGAGGGCTGCTGGCGCCGTGGGCGCTGTGCCCGTCGACCACCGAGCCCGCTCTGGTTCGCGAGTGGCTCACGTGGGGATCGGTCCGCATCGAGGGCGTCGTCTTCAAACGGCTCGACAGCCCATACCGGCCGGCGGCCAGGAGCTGGCGCAAGTACAAGACGAGAGAGACGACAGAGGCCGCCGTCGGCGCCGTCACCGGCCCGCTCACCGCCCCGAGCACGCTCCTGCTCGGCCGCTACGACACCGCCGGCCACCTGCAGTACGTGGGCCGCACCACCACCCTCGCCCGGACCACCGCCAGTGCCGCCGCCGCTCTCCTCACCCCGGCCAGCAACGGCCACCCGTGGGCGGGCTGGACGTTCTCTGCGGGGTGGGGCAGCCGCCAGCTGCTGGACGTCACATTGGTGAGGCCCGACCTGGTGGTCGAGGTCGGTGTCGACGTCGCCCGCGACGCGGGCGGCCGGTGGCGGCACCCCGCCCGCTTCCACCGCACCCGTCCCGACCTTCAACCGGGCGACATCGAACGCTTGTCCTCACCGCTCGACTGATACAGCCCACTCGGGTACGACGCGCCAGTGCGTGCGCGGTGCGACGAGCACCGCAGGAACATTTTTTTGGGGACGTGGTGATACAGGCGCTTCCAGGCGACTGAGGGGTGTTGTCCAGTCGGAAAGCAACCCCTGGAGAACCAGATGCCCGAAGAGATGCACGGCGAGTACCCGGCATCCTCCGAGCCGTCCATGCAGGTGTCGTCCGGTACGGCCGACGACAGTGCATCGGACGCTCGGTCGTCGGCCGCGACGCCTCGCATCCTCTCGACCGAAGCGCATGAGCAGTTGGTGCGCGCTATGGAGCAGAAGGAGATGCACGTATCGCGGATGGCCCGGAAGGCCGGCCATGCGAACGCGGAGGACATGTGGCAGCGGGTCATCATCGCGTACCACGCACGGATCTTGAACCACGGACCGGTCGACCACCTGGACTCGTACCTCAACCGCTGTGTGACCAACGAGTTGTCCAAGCTGAGGACCTCGATCGACGTGTTGATCGGCGACCAGGCCCTCGATCTGACCCAGGCCGATGACCCTCAGGTCGCGAACGTCCTCTACTACAACCACGACCTGATCGAGGCCGTACGCGGGATCAGGGAGTCCGGCGTGCTGAACAAGCGCGAACTGGACGTGTGGGTGCTGGGTCAGATCCTGGGCGAGGACAACAAGGTCACCGCGGAATGGCTCGACCCGCCCAGCACCAAGGCGCGGGTCGCAACGATCAAGTGGAGGGCCCTGCAGAAGCTCAATAGGGCGTGGAGTGCGGGCAAGTTCAAGCACCTGGGGTTCGAGCCACCACGGAACCCACAGGACTGACGCGGTAGAGCGCGCCGCTCCGGTACGAGACGGTCACGCCGCATTCGTACCGGGGCGGGGCGAGCTAGCTCGCCCGGCTCCGGTTTCTGCTGCAACAGAAACCGGAGCCAAGGCTGGCCTGACTGTCAGGACTTCTAGGAGATGAAGTCGAGGCCAGCCGCTCACTGGAGGAGCGATCGTGCGGAACACTTTTCTTAAGGTACTCGCGGCGTTGTCCGCCGTCTGGGCGTGGATCATGGAGGCTCTCACGCCCAAGTCGGCTGTCAGGCTGCCAAAGCTGGTCCTTGCGCCGGAGATCGGGGAGCCCGTTGTTACAGACCTGCCGGAGCAGGTGGCTCGGAGGTAACGACGACCTGCAATCAGGTTGGGGGCCCCACGTGATCGGGGGCCCCTTCCGCGTCTGAAAGCGGGTACAGGGGCCAGCGGGCCGGTGACCAGCCGGAGCCACCGCAGCGCCCCCGCTGACGAGGACGACATGAACGGCTTGATCTCCGACCTTCTGACGATGGGCGTACCGCTGAAGGTCGTCATACCGCTGATCGGGGTCAGCGCGCTGATCCTGCTCATCCGCACCGGCGCCAACGCGGCCGCCACCGTGATCAAGGCGATGCACCCTGGAGACTCCGCCGACGCCGTGCAGATGCACGCCGCCCGGCTCACGCACCGCCGGTGGAAGGCACAGCGTCGCGACTGGAATCGGCGTGCTCGTGCCGCACGCCGGGCCTGCATGCGCGCCGGTCTCCGCGCGTGGTACGCCCGCCACCGCAAATCCCGCTACGACTCCAGCCCCATCACGCTGCCCCGGCTCGTCCTGCCTCCCGAGGAGCTTCGCCCGGAACTGCCCTCCGCACCGTCTCGGGACACCGACCACAGAACGGCGCTTGCCTCATAGCGGGCACCTTCAAATCCGAGGGCTCTCACCAGACACCCTTCCGTCCACGAGTGGGACGCATGGTCACGGCACCAGCAGGGGCGTTGGCAGCGCGCAGCGCGAGGGGAGATGTACTGGGCGGATTACCGCCGAGCTGACGACCGGTGAAACAAAACAGACCCGCCGCTCCTGGTTGCAAGAAGCGGCGGGTCTGCTCTGACGCAGGCGATGCATCCGCTCTGGGGGACCCACTCGATCTCGCGGATGCTGGTGATGCCTACGGGATCCGGCCAGGTGCTTACCGGGTAAGCACCCAGGGCTCAGTCGAGGAGCAGCTCGACTAGGCCTTCGATCTGCTTCGGCGTGAGGCGGCGCTTGAGATCCGCGGCGAGAGCCGCCAGATCGTCGTCCAGGCGCTGCTCGTCGGAAACGGTGGCGAGTTCGCCGTCCGGGCTTTGGGGGGCGATCGTCGCAGGAGTGCTTACCGGGTAAGCACCCTTCGGCTTCCGGCTGGACGCGGCTTTCTGCTTGGCCCGCTGTGCCAGGGCCTCGTCCGCAGCGCTCTGCTGCTGCTGTTCGGGCAGCTGGCCGACGGTACGGGCGACCTTGACCGGGAGCGCCTTGTCTTCCAGTGCCTGCTTGAGTTCGGGCGTGAGTTTCAGCAGGGCGAGACGCTGGGTGACCCAGCCACTGGATTTACCGAGTGCGCGGGCTACTGCGCGCTGCGAGCCGTGGACCTGGACAAGCTGTTCGAGGGCCTTGGCCTCGTCGAGTGGCTCCAGGTCTTCGTGCTGGACAGCTGCGATGAGGGCGGTCTCCAGCAGCGTGTCGGCATCCTGGGCGAGCGCGTCATCGACATGGACGGGGACATCGTCGAGGCCGGCGAGCTTGGCGCCCGCGAGGCGGCGGTTACCGTCGACGACGACGTACTCGGCCGACGCGAGGTCCTGTGCGTGATCGGGGTGCGCGGCGAGGAACGCCTCGCGGGTGACGATCGTGAGGGGCTGGATGATGCCCTTGCTGGTGAGGCTGTCCGCCATTTCCTCTATGGCAGCGAGAGTGGCGCGGGGGTTGTAGGGGTTCGGTGCCAACTTGTCGACGGGGACCCGCAGGGAGCTGTGCGAGACGGCCGGGGCCGTCGAGGTCTGTCCGGCGAAGGCGGCGAAGCTGGCGGCGCGGCTGCTCATCGGCTGGGCGACGGCGTCGAATGTGGCGGATCCGCCGAGGGCCTCGGACTTCTTCATGACAGCCTCCGGGCGATCTCACGCATGTGGTGGGCCTGGTCGGATTCGGGGGCGTAGGCGAGCAGTGCGCGCTGGAGCCGTACGGCTTCGCGCTGCTCCTTCAGGTCGCCGATGACCGCAAGGACGGGTGGAGAGCCGAGGCTCTTCCACTTGTCGAGCGATGAGGTGGCGATGAAGCCGCGCCGCGAGTCGTACTTGTTGACCACGAGTCCGAGCTGGTCGACGTTGATCTCGTAGTCGCCGGCCAGCGAGTCGACCTGGTTGATGAGCATGCCGTAGGCCTGCGCGGAGGTGTCTTCGGCTTCGACGGGGATCACCAGGCCGGACGAGCCGGGCTTCTCTCCGTCGCGCCGGCGTCCGTAGAAGATGGCGGCGTCCATGGCCAGCCCGAGACTGGGGGGCGAGTCGATAACGATGACGTCGAAGTGCTCTTCCAGCGGGGCCAGGGCCCGTTCGAGTGCGGCGTGCCGGGGTCCGCGGAACATGGTGAGGCCGGAGTCCAGCAGGAAGGCATCGAATGCTGCGGGCAGGATCCGCAGCCGGTCGCCGAAGCGGGCTTCGTCTATGACGACGGTGAGGTCCAGCAGGGGAGTGCGGGCCTGCTCCCTGTTGAGCATGTGGGTGATGAGGCTCTCGGCGCCTGCCGGGATGGCTTTGAGCCCCAGTTGGTGGGAGAGGTGTCCTTGGGGGTCGTAGTCGACCATGAGGACGCGGAGCCCGAGACCGGCTGCGGCGGTGGCGAGTGCCGTGGTCTTGCCGGCCTTGTCCTGCGGTTCCTGGCGGGCTTCGGCCAAGGCCTGGGCGAGGCCTGCGGTCACAGCGGTCTTGCCGACGCCGCCTTTCTGGTTGCAGACGATGATGCGGCGCGTGGGGGCGGTCTCGTCGTCTGCGGGGTTCTGCTCGAGCCACAGGGCCACGGACTGCGCGAGGCCCTGGATGTAGGAGACGCCGCGGGTGGCGCAGTCCTGCTTGAAGTCGTCGTACAGGCCTTCGGGCAGCCAGGTTCCAAAGGACTCGGCTCCCGCGGTGTCGATCGCAGGGAGTGCTTCGGGGTGGGCGCGCCAGGCGTGGATGCCGTCGGTGACGGCGTCTTGAACGTCGGTGCTGAGCTGTGCTGCCCGGACTTTGAGGGCTTGCCGGAGGGGAGCGGGCAGCTTGGATACGAGCTTCTCGCGCTCACCTCCTGTTGTAGGAGATGCCATGCGCGGCAGCATACTGCCGCGCATGGCCGGTCATCGACTGAAGGGCGGCAATTTTCACCCAGATTGACGTTAGCTCCTGCCGGTTGGTGGTGCTTACCGGGTAAGCACCACCAACCGGCGTGGTGACTGGTCCAGTGGCGGACGTATCGCCATGCCCGTAGGAGCCAGCAGACCCGACTACGGGTTGGGGTGTGCTGCAAGCCAGTCCTGCAGTTCTCGATGGCGGAACTGGTACGCCACGCCGGAGATCCGCAGTAGGCCCGCCCCGTAGGCCCAATTCAGGAAAGGTCCCAAGCGCCACGGCAGCTGTCTCCGGGAGCAGCAGAGGAAGACCAAGTACCGCCGTCCAACGTCCTCCGTTCCCAGGTAAAACCCGGATACGAGTCCGGCCCCCACGCCATTAAGGACGCCGAGGGCGGGCCCCATCATGAACCCGAACGCAAGCCAACTCCCGAGGCCGGTCACGGAAGCGGTCACCAGCGCGACGATCAAGGTGTCTCGGAGCGGATACCGAGGATCTGTCGGCGGAGCATCACGAAGAGGCGCTGTCAGCCCTTGCAGGAATCCGACCGTCAGCCCGGAACCGAGTCCGATCACGGACCCGACCACGAGACCAGCTCGGAGACCGTCCACGAGACCGACCAGCAGGCCGAATACGACGCCAACCATGAGGCCACCCAAAAACTGGAGGGCGATCGCCGGGGCAATCTGACGACGGCCTGCTGGAGTTCGGAGAAGGTGAACCTGGAGAGTCTCGGGATCTCCGACGGGGCGGCTGGCATGCCAGACGAGACCAACAGCTACGAGTGCCCCGAGTGTCCCTCCAGCCAATTGGGAGGTCGACAGGCCTATGGGCACCTGGGTCAACCACAGGGCGTAAAAGACTGCGGCTGCAAACGCAGCTATAAGGGCATCAGCAGTACGGACCCGCCGGGGGCCAGCCATGGGCCACAGACGGTGCAACACCAGGTCGGTACCGCTTCCGGTGGCTGCGGGGGTTGTCGCAAGGTGGGCGGCGAGTGCTGCGAGCCAGCGGTGCGTGCGGTCGGGTCGGTAGCCACGGGGGTGTGTGGGGTGTTGGCTGCTGGCTGCGGACAGGTAGAGAGCCAGGAGGTGGTCGCGGACCGCGCTGGGAGAGGCCATGGCGATCAGGTCCGCGGGATCACGGAGGTAGGCGAGGGTCTCGGGATGGCGCTCTTCGTAGGCGGTCACGGCCAAGTTGAGCCGCCATGGCGTGTCAAGGGCTCGAGCCAGGGTGCCGCCGGGCACGGTGGCAAGCGTGTCGAGAACCAACCTCCAGCGGTCGGGCCGGACGCTGCGTGCGGTCAGATACGCATCGGCCTGGGTGGGCGTTACGGCGGTGATCTCGATCCGAGCAGCCTCCCTCATTCGCACATCGAGGGCGGTCAGTTGCTCGTACTGAGCAGTGCGGCAGGTGAGGATGACGGGGGCGCTGCCAGTTGGGTCCTGATAGGTGTTGAGCTGCTGCAGAGCCCGGGCAGCGCGGCGGCGGGCGGCCGGGGTGTCATCGGTGTCCATCTCGTCCAAGCCGTCGAGGACTGGCAAGATGCGGCGCTGCTCGACCAGTACTGCCGCATCGGCGGCGGTAACACCGCGGTCTCGGTAGTGCTGGTGGACCTTTTCGGTCAGCCACTCCGTGAGAGGGCGGTCAGACTCCCACCCAGCGAGGGAAAGGCGGATCGGTATGGGATCGGCCGGGGTGCGGTTGGGGTGACTCAGCAGGCCGAGCAGGAGGTCCAGGGCTAGCAGGGTTTTACCGGCACCTGGTTCCCCGGTGATCACGAGGCGGGCTGGCCGCAGACTCTTGTAGTAGCTCACGATGTCGGTGAAGCGGCCATAAGGAGCGCCACCGGTGGCGTTGTTGGCGGGTTCGGCGCGAAGGTTGAAGGCCAAGTCAATCCGGTGGGCGCCAGGGCCTAGTAGTTGCGCGCGTTGAAGTGTTTCTGCTGCGGCGACCGAGTTGGCCAGCATGGTTGCCTTCGCCTCGAGGTCGGCCGCGGCCTCTTCGCGGTCTTCTCGGTAGGCAGCCCAAGCTAGATAGGCGGCCGGCATGGTGGGGGCAAGGGCAACCAGCGTGGCGGACAGCCGGGCAACCTGGAAATGCTTGGCCAACCACAGTGCCACCGTGGCGGCCAGCACCTGCAGAAGGAGATAAGTGGTGGCTGCCCGACGGTTCCGCCGCGATCGTTCCATGGCAGGCATGTTTCCCAACACAGCAGGTTGGGCGGGCCATTCGCCGTCTTCGCTGCCGGACTGTGACAGTGCTGTAGGTACCCACATGCCAAATGTGGGGGTGACCGGTGATGCCAGGTACGAGGCAAGAGGTCCGGAGCTGTCAGAGACAGCGTGCATCGGCAAGGCGGGCAGCCTCACCCACCATGAGGATCGGGGTGCGCCCGGAGCCGTGTGCGTCGTTGAAGGCGGGCACGGACGGGACATGATCGCCGAAGCGGCGGCGGATGGAGTCCAGGACGACGGTCGTCGCGTCGGCTTCGAGGGCGCGGTCGCCGCCGGCTTCGGCTCGGATCGCGCCGAGTATGCAGACGCGTCCTTCGTCGTCGGTGAGGGCGCCCGCGCACCAGCCGGCGCTCCGCATGCGGTGCTGGGCGCGCTCGAGGAGGGCCGCTACGGGCGTGGTGTAGGCGGCGGGCGGCGGTGGTGCGGGTGCGTCGGGGACGATGATGATGTCGGCCAGGTCGACGGGGTCGAGGGCGAGGTGGGCGGTGTTCACCTCGTGGGCGATGGCCGCCGCTTCCAGGCGCAGGGTCATGTCGGCTTCTCTGGCGGCGAGGCGTGCTTCCAGCGTGAGCGGCTGACCGGCCGGGGCGGTGGTCTGCTGTGGCTGGGCGGTGCGGAGGGCGGCGGCCACCTTGTGTCTCCTGGGGTCGGTCAGTGGAGCGAGGCGAGGCGGGCGACGGCGGTGAGGGCGCTGGTGATGATGGGGGCGAGGCCGGTGGAGGCGAGGCAGAAGCCGAAGGCGATGCAGGCCGCGGCCGAGCCGAGTCGTACGTAGCCCTGCCGGATCAGCACGATGACGATGCCGAGGAGCAGCGCGGCGGCGGAGACGGAGACGATCACTGGGGTCCTTTCGGGGCGGGGGATGCGTGTGGCCCCCGGCTGGAGTGCCGGGGGCCACGTGGCGGTGATGGGGGTCAGTCGGTGTCCAGGCCGGGGGTGAGGGTGGCCGGGGTCGGGGCGGGGGCGTAGAGGCCGTGGTCGACCTGGGTGAGCTTGCCGGTGGCGAGGAGGTCGCTGAGGGCGTTGCGGACGGTGCCGGGCGTTGCGTCGACGGCTGCTCGGATCTCTTTGGCGGTCATCTCGCGGGTGACGACGGCCAGGATCTGGTCCTTGACAGTCGTTTTCTTGGGCTTGGTGTGCACCGGCGGCTGGGTGAACGTGGCGATGCTCTCGGCGGGGCTGCTGGGGGCCGGGATGGGGGCCGGGCTGCCGTCGGTGTCGGACGGGGGTGGCGTGGTCCAGTCGTGCCACAGGCCGAGCGCGGTCAGGGCGTCGATCTCGCGGTCGGTGAGGGTGTTGATGGCGCCGCTGGCCGGGAAGATCTCGCCGAGGCCGTCGGGGGAGCCGTCCTTGGGGAGGTGGACGTGCAGGCAGCGCATCATGGTGGCGTCGGAGCCGGTCACGGTGTGGCCGACGCCCTGGGTCGGGTCGCCGGGCACGGTGCTGGCGGTGCCGTTCATGCGGTCCAGCAGAGTCATGGAGGCGTTGAACCGGTCGGGGATCTCGGCGAGTTCGGCGTCTCCGGCGAGGCCGCCGGTGGCTTGCCGGGCGGCGATGCCGCCGGAGATCCGCAGGACGACGCCGATGCCGCCTTGGACCTGTTCGCGCAGGCTGGCGTTGCCTCCGAGCTTGGTGAGGTTCAGGGACTGGCCGGCGAAGACGATGCCGATGCCGAACTTGCGGCCCTCGCGGGCGAGGATGTCCGTCCACTCTGCGATGTCGTCGCCGAAGAGGGGGTCGTTGACGAGGCTGTTGAACTCGTCCAGGACCAGGACCAGGCCGGGGTAGGGGGAGTGGGCGGAGAAGTCGTGCCCGGCCTCGGTGTTCATCTCGCCGCGGATGTCCATGAGCGCGAGGGCGGTCTTGAGCATCCACCAGGTGAAGAGCGCGCCGGATCCCTGCCGGTCGACGTGCCGGCCGACGGCGGACATCTGCGCGTCGGGGCGGGCGGAGGTCACCCAGTTCGCCAGGCCCGCCAGGGCCCAGGCCGCGCACATCAGGGCGAGCGTGACGGTCTTGCCTGAGCCGGTCACGCCGACGAGGAAGCCGTGCAGGGTGCCGGCGGCGGACTGCATGCTCACCTTGGCGTCGCTACCGTCGTGGGCGGTGCCGATGGTGTAGCGGCCGTAGGCGTCGAGGGTGAGCAGGTCGCGGGTGGCGCGGCGGGAGGCCTTCAGCGGGGCGGACTCGTACAGGGTGACGAGGACTTCCCGGCCGCGTGATTCGGCGACCAGGCGGAGCTCTTCGGGCTCGACGCCGAACGCGGAGCAGAGCTGGCCGTGGGAGACGCGGGCGACCTCGCCCGGCTCGACGGCCGCGAGGATCATGCCGCGCGCCGGGAGGTCCCCCTGGGCGGGGTACTGGCGTACTTCGACGATGTGACTGCCGGGGATCGCGCCGCCGGGCCGGGCGACCTTCTGCGCCCAGACGTCTTCGATGCTCTGCCCGTGGCTTCGGCGGGTGGAGGTGACGGTCAGGCGCATGCGGCCGGGGCCGGTGTGGGGGATGTCGGTGACGGTGACGCTGTCGGTGGGCACGCCGAACGCGGCGGCCGCGGTGACGGGGTCGATGCGGGGCACGGGCTTGCCGACGGGGGCGACGATGTCGGCGGTGAAGTCGGGGTGGGCGGGGGAGATCAGCTGCTCGATGTTCTCCAGCCACGTTCCGGGGGCGACTTCGGCGTCGTCCCACAGGCGCATGACCAGGCCGGTGAACCCGGCCGGGTAGGCGGCGGGGGTGTCGTTGGGCGGGGTCCAGGTGGAGCGGGTGATGGGCAGGGCTGCGGTCATCAGGCCGCCCCAGCCCAGGGCGAGGGCGGTCTCCCACCAGGGCCGGCCGGGTACGGCGGCGCAGGCGGCGTAGACGGCGCCCGCGGTGACGGGGCCGAGGAGGCGCTGGGCGGACTTGATGGTGCGGGCGAAGTCGCGGGTCTTGGTCTTGCGGTAGAGCCACCACAGGCTGCCGCCGCTGATCGCGGCTGCTGCGGCGTGCGCGGCCGGCAGGTCCATGGAGGGCACGACGGCGAGGGCGGCGGCGGATGCTCCGTAGGCGGCCATCTCGACTTTCGCCCGGGTGGGCATCCTGCGCATCACAGCGGATCAGTCCCTTTCGCGTTCGGAGGGGGGCGCCAGTTGCCCGCGGGGCGCGGGGCCCCGGGTACGGGGCGGTGGGTGGTCGGGGAAATGCCGTGGGGCCGCGTCCGGTGGTCCGGGCGCGGCCCCACGAGCGGGGTTCGGTGGGGTCAGGGCAGCTGGTAGAAGCCGGGGCGGGCCTGGCGGGCCTTGGATGCGGTGGCGGCGTCGTGGATGGCGCCGTACTCGGCCCGGTGCTCGGCCTTGAGGTTTCCGGCGGCCTGGTGGACGCCGTCGACCGCGCCCATCAGGTTCTTGCAGCCGCCGACCACGCGCCCGAACGCGCCGGCGACGTCGGTGACGGCGGCGACGTGTGCGGGGTCGACCTCGGCGGCCGCCGACAGTTCGGCGACGCGGACGGCGGTGGCTGCGTTGGCCCGCATGCGCTGCGCGATGAGTTCCGCGTGTTCGAGCAGGTGCGCTGCCGTGGTCTGCAGGGCGGTGAACTTCGTGGCGAGGCCCATGTAGCCGTTGGCGTCGCCGTCGTCGCCGACGGGTGCAATCTGCCCCATGCGCGTGCTCCCTCTTGTTGTCGGTGTGGGGGTCAGTTCTCGTTGTGGATGCGGGCGGAGGGAGCGGCGAGACCGGCGTCGGCGTTCGCGGCCTGGGTGGGCCGGTAGTCGCGGGCCATGTCCGCTTCCTCCGCCTCGGCGAGCTCTGCTGCCTCGAGGGCGTCGCGGGCCATCTGGTCGGCTGCCTTGATCAGTTGTCCGACCTGTTCCATGAGCACGGTGACGGCCCGGGTGGTGCGCTGGCCGCGGACGTTGTGGGTGTGGGCCAGGTCGTGGGCCATCGTCTCCAGGTCGCCCAGCAGACGGCGCGCCTGGAGGGAGAGCACGGTGCAGTCGTCGTGTGTCTCCATCCCGGAGGTGGTCAGTTCGGTCAGCGTCTTGAGCGCCTGGTCGAGGGTGATGTCGGTGGCGTGCCGGGCGGCCATGCCGTGGGTGGCGGGCACGGACGCTGTGACGGGCGTGGGGGTGCTGGCAGTTCGGGCGGGGGCAGGGGGCACGGCGATCGGTTCCTTTCGGCGGGTGGTGCCGGGGCGCGGCCCGGCCGGGCGCTGCGGCGCGCGTGGGAGGGCCGGCTGGCTCTGCTGCGGGAGTGGCTGCGGGGCTCGGCCGGATGCGTCGGGCTCCCACCGGGGGCGGTGTGAGCGGGCGGGGCCGGCCTGTTCCACGGTGATCGTCACGGCCGGTCCGGAGTCGGCGTCGAACGGTGAGTCCCGAGGGGTGTAGGTCCCGGCTCCCGGCCCGGTGCCAGGCCCAGGGCCGGGTCCGGGTCCGGGTCCGGGCCCGGGTCCGGGTCCCGGTCCGGGAGTGGAGGTCTTGCCCGAGGGGCCGGACGGCTTCGTACGGCGGGTGCGGTCGCTCGACGAGCGGGGGCGGGGGCCGCCGGTGTCCTTCCAGCGCTCACGACGCTTTTCCCACCGGCCGGACACCGTTTCCCACAGCGCCTGGGAGAGACCGACGCGCTCGTGCGGAGCCTTCCAGCCGTCGTTGACGCGGGCGGGGCCGCCGGTCCCGCCGCTGCCCTTGGCCGAACCGCCAGCGGAGCCGCGGGAGCGGGGAGCCTTCCACTGGTCCCGTTTGCGGTCGCCGAGCTTGTCCCAGAACGTCGGCGGCGTCTTGGAATTCTTGACCGCGTCACGGACTGCGGCGCCCGTGCCCGAGCTCTTCGTCTTGGTGGAGCCGGTGCCGTTGCTCTTCTTGCCCTTGCCCCACCAGTCGGCCGCGACCTGACGCGGCGAGCGCCGTCCTGAGTCACCACCGCTGGAAGAACCGCGGCCGCCGCGGCCGCCGGCGCTGTCCGCGCCGCTTCCCCGGCCGACGCCACGACCCGAGCGGCTGCCGGGGTTCCCGCCCTGCCGCCGGACTTGCCGGAGCCGGCACGGCCGGTGCCGGTCCCCGTGCCGCTGCCGGTGGGGCCGCTGTTCCGCCCGTGTGCGCTGCCGTTGCCGGGCCGCCCGGCGGAGCCGCCACCGCGGCCGGTACCGGGGGAACCCGCGCCCGTGCTGCCGGTGTTGGTTCGGGACGGTTCGCGGCGGCCCGCGGGGACGCTGTGCGGGCCGGTGCGCCCCGTTCGCGTGCTGGCCGGACCGATGCCGGCCGCGCCGCGTCCTGCGCCGCCTGCGCCGCGTCCAGCTGTGCTGGTGCCGCGTCCCAGGGTGCTGCGCCCGTAGTCGTGGCTGGACTGCGGGACGCCGCCCCGGCGGGCCTTCGCGCGGGCGGCGTCGGCTTCCGCGCCGTGCCGGTTGGCATCGGCGTTCGCCTTGGCCGCGAGCAGTTCGATCTCCCGCTGGTGCGCGGCCGCCTCCGCCCGGCGGGGTCCGGACTCCTTGATCCAGGTGTGCAGGCCCTCGAACGCGGCGAGCGCGATGGCGAGGATGGCGGCCAGGGAGAGCGCGCCCGCGCGCGGCGGGCCGGCGTCAGGGGCGGCCGCGGGGTCTAAGCCGTCGCTGCGCAGCGCGGCCGGAACGGCCGGCGGCGGGGGCGGCGGATGCGGGACGTCGGGGGCGTCGAAAGCGGAGATTCGAACATGCCCGGTGTCCGCTGCGGGCGGCGGGACGGCCGCGCCGAGGCTGGGCGGCGACGGCACGGGCGGGGGCGGAGGCGAGCCGATCCGGGGCAGATGGCGCACGTTGTCGGGGCGGTCATCGTCCGACATGCGCCCTCCTCTCGTGGTGACTGCCGGTGAGGGGAGGAGGCCGTCTCGCACGCGTACGCGTACGCGTGGTTGGGACCCCCGTCAACCCCCATTTCGGCGGTGATGATGATGACGATGACGATTACTGGCAGTGATCCCGGTAGAGGCGTTCCAGCTCCGCGGAGAGCGCGTTGAAGGTGGTGTGGTCGCCGGTGACGCGGACCTTCTGGATCGCCGAGACCTTCAGCAGATCGAGCCAGGCCCGGAAGAATTCCTCCGGGCCTCGCTCGCCTGCCGCGCGGGCCTGTTCGAATCGGGCGTTCCAGTGGGCGGCCTTCTTCGGGGACATCGCAGCGGGCATCAGGCGCCTCGCCGACGACCGTTGGAGGGGCCGAGGAAGTCACCCAGCAGCTTGGTCTGGCCGGCCGCGCCATCGTCCGAGTCGGAGTCGGCCGGGGCGATGTGGCGCAGCGTCTGCTGGGCGCTGTTGTGCGCAGCGGCGTGCAGCTGCTGCTTGCGCCGGGCCTTCTCCAGGGCCTTGTCCTGCCGGCGCTTGGCGACGACTTCCGGCTGGGTCTCTTCGTAGGCGGCGACGGTGCCGTTGATGGCCTTGGCGGCCTTGCGCATGGCCCGGGCGGCGTCCCGCAGCGGCTTGACCCGCTTACGGGCGCGGGCCCCGGCCGAGAGGCCCCAGGGCAGGTCGCCGTCCAGGCGGCGGGCCTTCAGGTCGGCCTGGATGGCATCGGCGAGGGCGTCGTAGGTCTGGGCGTCGTTCAGCAGGGAGCCGCGGTGCTGGGCCTGCCAGCCTTCCCGCTGGCCGGGCAGCGCGAGCGCCTGCACGCCCGTGGTCACACGCGATGCGATGTCCTTGCTCATCAGGGGCTTCTCCTTACAGGGGCGGGTGTCTGCTGTACTGGTGGGGCTGTCGACTTGCTTCCGGCAGTCGCAGCCGAAGGCCAGCCCAATTCGAGTGGGCTGGCCTTCACTGGTGTGTGCCGGACGGGCGTCAGGGCCGGTAGCCGCCGGTGAGCAGGGCGGCGGCTTCCTGCCGGTACTCGGACGCGGTGGCGGGACTGACCTGCAGGGCGTCCTGAATGGCCGCCAGCGGCACGCAGCGGGCCACCTCCCGCTGGACGGCGTCCGGTTCACCGACCGGGACGACGTGGTTGGCGAGAGCCAGCCGTGCGACCTTGCGCACGGCGCGTTCGCGGGGGCTCAGCCGTGCATGGTCCTCGGCTTCGACCGCGCGCCGCTCGGCTTCGGCGGCGGCGAGCCGCGTTTCGGCAGCGGCCAGTTCGGTGTCGGCCTCATGCTTGCGGGCGTCCTGGATCCGGGCGGCGGCGAGCGCCTGGCGCTCCGCCTCCTGGGTCGCGAGCCGGTCCGCTTCGGCCGCGCGGCGCCGCGTTTCGGCAGCGGCCTGCTCCATTTCGGCGGCGGCCCGGTCGGCTTCGGCAGCGCGCCTACGCGCTTCGGCGACGGTGGCCGTCTCGATCGCCCGTGCCTCTGCTGCGGCGGCTTGGTCGGCCTCGGCCGCCTCCTTCCGCTTCTGGGCTGCCAGGTGCTCCAGCTCGGCCGCGCGCGCCTCGGCGGCGGCCTGTGCTTCCCGTTCCTGGGCCGTCTTGCGCTGGGCCTCGGCCTCGCGGGCGCGGGCCTCGGCGATCACCGCGGTCTCCAGCGCCGCCTCCTCGAGCGCAGCGGCCCGCTCAGCGGCACTGACCTGGGCCCGGGCGTGCGCGCGGGCCTGGCCGGTCTGGCCGTCGACCTCGGCGCGCACCGCTTCGACCTTGCCCTTGGCACGCAGGCGCTCGGCTTCGGATGCGGCCTTGGCGATCTCGCTGCGGGTCTCCGCGTCCAGGCGGCGGCGCTCGGCCTCCTCCGCGCGTTCCTGGGCTGCCTGTTCCTGTTCCTCGGGCATGGCCAGGGCCTGGTCGACGGTGTAGCCGTAGGGGGCCATCTTCATCGGCAGCAGTTCGTCCTCGCTGGCCTGGGAGATGTCGCCGCGGTGCTTGCGCTTGAGCCACTGCTCGTAGGCGATGAGCTGCTGGTCGCGGCGGATCATCTCCGGGTAGGAAGTGACGCCCCACAGCCGCATCCGGCGGAAGATCCGGGCGGTTGCGACCGGGGCGAGGACCCACCGCAGCCACGGGATCGAGTCTCGTTCTTCCCGGTCGGGCCGGACGACACGGTCGATGGCGGTGCGGCCGAGTTCGACGACCGTGATGAAGAGGACCGGCACGACGCCGTGGGCGCCGGCGGCGACGTAGTCGAGGAGCTTCCAGGCCCCGGCGGGGGCCCCGGACGCGGCGTTGAGGACGACGGTGGCGGCCGTCAGCAGCCACACCGGGTAGCGGATCCAGCTGATGGGGCGCTTGAGCCAGGCCATCAGCAGGTCGACCGCGATCATCACCATGATGCCGACGTCGACGCCAACCGCGAACAGCTGGCCCTTGCCCAGTGAGCCGAACCGCAGCTGCTGGTAGGCGAAGTCCGCGACGTGCTCGAAGGAGAGGTACAGGCCGATGCCCGCGAGGGCGAGCGCGGCGACGACGATCGCTGCGGCCGTCCACTTCTGGGTGCCGGTCAACCCCGCCGGGGACACGTCCGTTCCGGTTCCGTTTTCCGTCTCCGAAACGGACTCCGCTGCGCCCGAAACAGAGCCGGGTGTTCCCGAAACGGCGACGGGCGGGGACGAAGTGCGGGTCTCGTACGCGGCGGGCCGCGGCAGGTCGGTGATGCTCACCGGGTGGTCTCCTCAAGGCGTGGTCGACGTGGGGTCGAAACGGCGGGGGCTGCTCCCGAAACGCGAGCGGCTGTCCCCGAAACAGCGGTGCGTGGGCCCGAAACTCAGTCCGCGACGGCCGGTCGGTGCGGGGCGATGACCTGCCCGTCGGGGAGCAGTTCGCCGGTGTCCTCGAAGAGCAGGACGCCGTTGCAGAGCAGGCTCCAGCCCTGCTCCGGGTGGGCGGCCACCACGCGGGCGGCCTTGGCGTCCGCGCTCTGCGCGGACGGGCAGGCCGGGGTGTGCAAGCACAGGGAGCGGGGCTGACGGGTGGGCTGCAGCAGGGCCGGGGTACGCATGAATGCCTCCAAGGGGCGCGGGGTGTGGACGGTGCTTCTGCTGGCCGCCGCCTCGCCGCCGCAAGCTGCGCCGGCCAGGCGGCGGCGGTCGGGCTACTTGGGCTTGCGTTCGCCGAGATTGATGCGAACGCGGGACTTCTCGCTGGCGGGCCGCTGTTCGGCTCCCCTGGACCGCGCCCGGCCCCACCGCGTTGAGGTGAACGGCGGGACCGGGCGGGTCAGGCAACCGACAGAGGTGGCGATGTCGGTCGTCAGCGCTTGCTGCGCTGGCGGGTGAGGTAGGCGTCTTGCAGCCGGGTGAAGGACTCACGCAGCCTTTGGCCGTCCTGACAGTTGGGGGTGTCGCGGGTGCAGCCCTGGCAGGCATCGGCGTGCGCCTGATAGGCGAGGTGCGCTGCTTGGTAGCGCCGGTGAAGGTCGTCAGGCACGGGCCTGTCTTTCTCGCTGGTGCCGACGGGCGGGGTGGAGGTCGGTGACGCGGTGCCCGGCATCCCATGCGGCCGCGGCCGCCAGCGCGGCGGCCGCCAGCAGCAGGCGGGCCAGGGGATGCGCGGGGCCGACCGCGGACGCGGCTCGTGCGGCGCGGTGCTGCGCCGCACGAGCCGCGTCTATGAGCGCCGAAGTCACTTCGGGCGCTTCTCCGACTGGTCGTTGACCTCGCGCACCTTGCGCGACAGCTCGGCGCGCTCTTCGTCGTCCAGGGCCGGGTCGGGGATGGGGTTACGCATCAGGCCACCGCCCGTCCGACCGTCTGGGCGCGGCCCTGGCCGCAGCGGCACTGCCAGAATCCGCACAGGCCGCAGGCGTCCTGCTCGTCCTCGGTCAACGCGGCGAGACGGGCGCGCATCTCCGCGAGCGTGCGCGGCGCCCGCCGCTCGGCGGGGATCGCCGCGTCCTGGGCGCGAACCACGGCCAGGAGGTGCGCGCCGAGGGCGGCACCCGGCTCGGCGTCGTGGCTCGAGCGGGCCGGGCGGGGGGTGCGGTGGGAGTTGATGGCGGTCAGGACCCGGGTGAACGAGTCGTTGCCGGACTGTGGTGCCCGCTGCATCGGGCGTGTGATCATCGTCGTGTTCAAGAGAGTGCTCGCTTTCTTGATCACGGACGGCCTCGGGAGGTCGAAGTTTCGGGGCCGTCCACCTTTCGACTGGCCGAGCGGCCCGCCGCGGCCCTTCTCCCACCCTCCTGCGCGCTCTGGCGGGTGGGAGAGGGACCGTGGCGGGCTGTCAGGCAGCAGCCGCGTATACCGGCAAGTCCACGGCGGGTCGGATGAGGTAGTCGCTGGTCGTCCAGACGCTGCCCACGGCGAAGGGCTGCCCGTCGGGGCGGAGAGTGTCTCGGACGATGACCGCCCACCGCGCGGCCGCCCGGCGCAGCAACTGCGCGGCGTCGGCCGGGACCGTGACGAGCGCCAGGACCTCGAAGCGGCCATCGACGTTCTGATAGATCGCTCCGGGCCGACGGGGACCGATCTCGGACTCCACACTCGGGTGGAGACGGGGCAAGATGCTGTGCACGTGGTCTGTCCTCTCGCGTGGGAGACCGCGACAAGAACCCCCAGGGAGGCCCCCCTGGGGGTTCGCCGCGAACAGGCCCCCGCCATGCAGGCGGGGCAGTGCGCCCTGCGCACTCCGCCGGCCACCGCACCGAACAGAACGCGGTCGGCGGCGGGCAGCGCAGGCTGCCAGATGGCGCGGCGCCTCGAAGAGGCGCCAGATCTCAGACAGACGCGGACCGCTCCCCGTCCGGGAGATCCATCCGAACAGGTCATCTGCAGTGAAGGTCGTGCCGCGTCGTTCTTTAGCGTCGTAGGGGTGTCGGCCCTCCGCGCTCCTCGTCAGTAATGAACGCTCGGCGGGTCTTACCCCACCAAGCCGCCCAGTTGGGCGCCCGACGGATCTACGCGTGCCGACTGCCACCACCAGAGGTGATGGCGCCTCACGACGGGTCTCCACTCACCTCGGCCGGTGTGATCACGGCCGTCGTAGCTGTGGTGGATCACGCTCTGGAGTTCTCAAGCGCACGGCGCTTATGCACCTAACAACCTTCCTAGGTTGAATCATCCATCCTAGGAAGGTTGTCGCCGAGGAAGAGATTGACATGCGAGCGCGACACCGTCAACACCTTCCTAGGAAGGTGTTGCTTCGGCGTGTCTGATCTGCGAAGGTGGTGCCCATGACCGAGACCACAAAGGGGGCGCACGGCGTTGCCAGGCGCGTCGCCGATGCCCTCCTGGCGCAGATCGAGAGCGGCACTCTGCGCCCTGGCGATCAGATCCCGACGATCGCCGCCCTAGCTGAGAAATACGGCGTAAACAAAAACACGGTCAGCAAAGCGATTGTGACCTTGAAAGCCTCCGGGGTTCTCTCTGGACTTGCCGGTGGTAATACATGGGTTCGTGTACCGCCGCCGCACAAGAGCCGAAGCAATGAGCGCTATCACGCAGAAAAGGCATCGGTCCGGCTGGATGAATCGCAGCGCTCAAGCGCGGGGGTCTCGGAAGCCGACTCGGGAATCCCTCTGAGCGCCCTCTATGAGGACAAAGCTGAATACGCCGTCATAGAGGCGCCCGAAGAAGTGCGGGATGCTCTGAAGCTACCCGCGGGAGCTTCAGTACTGCGTCGCGTCTACACGAGGCGGCATGCACAGAAGGCCGGCGTCGACCGCTCGACGAGCTACCTTCCTTATGACCTGGTCAGTGGGAGTCCGGACCTGCTGGACGCCACAAAGGAACCGTGGCCTGGGGGCACGATGCATCAGCTGTACACGATCGGTGTGGAGTTGGGCAAGATTGTCGACCGCGTCACGGCGAGCATGCCAAGTCCTGAGGAAGTACGAGACTTTGACATTCCGCCGAGTGTCCCCGTACTGCGAATCCGAAAAGTCAGCTATTCCATCGATGGCAAGCCAGTCGAAATGATGGATATCCCGATCCCTGCGGACCGGATCGAGTTGACCTACACGACGCCCTTGGAGCTCTGGAAGTAATGCCGCTCATCAGCATCATCACACCCGTCTATGACGGGGGGCAGCAGTACATGTGCGAAGCGTACGAGTCGCTGAAAGCGCAAAGTCTCCCGGACGGTTGGGGATGGGAGTGGATCGTGCAGGAGGACGGACCTGGCAGCCCCGCGTCGGTCCTGCCCTCCGATGACAGGATCTCAATCGGTACGAACCGCAAGGGCGGCGCGGCCATGGCCCGCAGCATCGCCATGTCCCGCGTGCGCGGCGACCTCGTTCGCGCCCTAGACGCGGATGATTTGCTGCCCGCTGGAGCACTCAGTCGGGCCATCACCACGCTCACGAACCACCCAGACGTCGCCTGGTGCGTATCCGCGTGCCTCGACCTTCTACCTGACGGCTCGCTCCTCCCCGGCCCTCATGATCCCCCCGCAGGCATCCTGGCAGAGGGCGTCATGCTGGCCGGCTATAAGGCCGGGCGCTTCCCGGTCGTCGGAACAACGCTCACGGCCTACACCGACTTGGTGCACGTCGTAGGAGGCTGGCCAGCTGTTCCGGCCTCGGAGGATGTTGCGCTGCTTCTGTGCTGCGAGGCGGTGTCGCAGGGTTGGATGATCGATGAACCCGGCGCCATCTATCGCAAGCACTCGTCGCAGGCGACAGCACAGCAGGCTCACTGGGACCCGGATGAGCGAGCCGCACTCGATGATCTCCTACTGCCGCGACTTGAGGCTCTGCGGAGTCTCGGCTGGAGTTGGAAGCCGAAGGTTCCCCTCGATGACCGAGGGGCATCCTCGTGACCAAGACCATCTCAATCGTCACGCCGGTCCATGGCCCGGGGCTTCAATTCATCACCGAGGCCTACAAATCTATTGACGCTCAGGCTCTCCCCGGTGGGTGGTCGTGGGAGTGGTGCGTGCAGGAGGACGGAGACGGGGTCGACGCTGCGGCCCAGCTCCCAACAGACGATCCGCGAATTCACATTGATTCGTCGCGTCGGGGGGGACCCCATGTGGCACGCACCATGGCCTTTGCCCGGTCCACCGGCCGTTACGTCAAGAATCTCGATGCTGACGACAGATTGGCACCGGGTGTCCTCGCACGCGACATCGCTGTGCTGTCCTCTCGTCCGGACGTCGGCTGGACCACATCGCGTGTGCTCGACCTGATGGACGACGGGACGACGCGCGCCTTCGAAGGCGACCCAGAACCGGGTCTCCTCCCCCGCGGTAGCAACTACGCATTTTGGGAGCATCACCGCCGGCCTCAGGTCCATCCGGCCACCCTGTGTGTGCGCCGGTCTCTCCTGGCACTGCTGGGCGGATGGATGGCCCTGCCCGCCTCTGGCGATACCGGGCTCCTTCTCGGCCTGGATGCCCTGGCCCCCGGCTGGTTCAGCGAGGAGACCGGCCTCCTGTACCGGAAGCATGCAGGCCAGATCACCACGCACCCGGCTCATCGCGCTGGGTCCGAGTGGGAGGCTCGCATGTCCTTGATTCAGGAGCATGCCGTAGCCCTGCGGGCGTGGTCGGGAGATGAAACGTCTCTGACACGCCGGACGTGATTGATGATCGCTGAGTAGCTTCTGATGTAGCGTTCGACGTAACAGCGAATGAAGGGAAGCGATGGATCACGCAGTCGATGAACTCCTGCGCCGTTCGCCGGATTTGCCCCCGCCTGCCGTTCGGTCTCTCCTTCGGCGGGCACACCGCTTGACGCAGCAGGAAGTGGCAGAGGCCCTAGGCGTGCATCGAATTCAGGTAGTGCGGTGGGAAGGCGGCCAGGCCGAGCCGCGCAATCCCCACCGCCGCACGTACGCCCGCCTACTCGCAGGCCTCGCTGAGCAACACCCCGAAGTGCTTTCGCGCGCGGAGGGTGACTGAC
This sequence comes from Streptomyces albidicamelliae, assembly GCF_025642175.1. Lineage (NCBI taxonomy): Bacteria > Bacillati > Actinomycetota > Actinomycetes > Kitasatosporales > Streptomycetaceae > Streptomyces > Streptomyces albidicamelliae. The sequence continues at coordinate 52,860 of NZ_CP106797.1, forward strand.
ATGCAGCGCGCACGTACCCCATAAGCGAAGGGGCCCCGTCGCCACAACGGAGCCCCTCCCAAGTCGACTCTCGCCCTGACAAAGCCTCGAGTCGTGTCCGGTGAGGTGACCTCGCCGGGGTGATACCCGTGAGCCCTAGAGCCCGCGTGGTCACCTATACCCAGAGTATGCGCACCAGATTGCGCAACGCCACTACTCCGGGATCCACGTAGGTCACATTTGCTGGTCGCGGCTCCCCTACCTGGGGAGATGGCCCAGTTGCACAACCCGCTCCACGGTCCGAACGCCACGCGGACCTCCGTTGCTTCCACTCCGGCCGCTGTTGGTATCCCTCATGAGGGGGCGGCATGACCGTGTCGAAGCGCCCCAAGTCGTCGCCTACGCGTCCGAAGGCGTCGGCGGCCAGCCCGGACCAGGTGGTCGAGCTGTACGGCCCGGACGCCGACGGCTGGTACGACACCCGCGTCATGGACTGGATCGCTCTGTGCGAGCAGCTCAAGGACGGCGAGGTTCGCGCCTACCTGATCTTGCGGAGCCTAGTGGTCGAGAAGTTCAAGAATCACGTCCGCGTACTCACGCTGCAGTTGCTGTGCGAGCTGCTCCCTAGCCCGAGCGGCGGACCGAGCAGTCTGACCCGTGTCAGGGGCGTCCTCGATGGCCTTACCAAGGTCGGGCTGGTGACCACTCCGGAGGGCCTGCCGCTCAAGACTTCGTCCCGCGCGAGCGCTCTGACCAAGACGCTGCGCATCCGGATCAACGACCGGGCCCCGGCGGGTTACGCGGGCTGGCGGAATTCCGAGGACAAGCTGAAGGCGCTCGGTACCGCTCTGGCCGACCTGGTAGAGGACGACGCCGGTGCCGGCGCTGGTACCGACTCGGCCCCTAGCCGGGCCTCCTCTGGAGCGGGTCGGATTTCCGACCCGCAGCCACAGCCGGGTCGGATTTCCGACCCGGCGGGTCGGATTTCGGACCCGGCGGGTCGGATTTCCGACCCGTTGAGTCGGATTTCCGACCCGGTTGTGGTGTCTGACCAGGTCAAACGCGGTCTTCCTCTGGTTTTTCCCTCCGGATCTTCCTCTGGTCTCTCTCCTGTCGCAGGTCACGCTGAAGCAACTGGAGACGTCCCGTCGGACGGAGAGAGAGAGAACGAGGCTGCGCCAGGGGGACAGACGCCCTCCGGTACTGACGTCCCTCAGCAGCGGGCAGGGTCGGGCGAATACGCAGCAGCGGGGAGCCGGGTCGTAGCTGCGTACGCGGCAGCCCTCGGGCGACCAGTGCTGAACGGCACCAGGAGCCGGCTGGAGGGCCAGGCCGTCGAGCTGCTGGCACAGGGCCTGCCGGAAGGCTGGCTGTGTGACCGGGCCCGAGAGCTGGCAGCGCGCGGTTGGTCTGATCTCGCCCGGCACGCGGAGCGATCCACCGCGCCGCTGCCTTCCGAGGCTCCAGCCGCAGGACGCCCCGGCCTGCCCCAATGGTGCGGAGAGTGTGGTGAGGGCACTCCGGCGGCGAGGCTCAACCCGCGCTTCCGCACGCTCGGTGAGCTGGGCTCGGGGGAAAAGTGCCCGCGCTGCCACCCGGCTCTTGCCGCAGCCTCAGGGACGTACGGCCCCTGAGCGCCGCGCTCGCGGCCGATCACCTGGCTTGGCGTCAAATCCCCCGCCGGGCTGGCTGATCGGCCGCGAGAGGCCCGTACAGTCGAACCTTGAAAGGACATCCCGCCCATGGGCCTGGTCTCCGACGGCCTTGACCGTGCAGCGCAGCGCGCCTTCACCCGCCCGATCCCGAAGTCCGCGGGCGCGCAGATTCGTTACCTGGTCAAGCAGCTCAAGGGCACCCGCCCGGTGGCCGAGCTGCTCGGCGTCTCACAGCGCACGGTGGAGCGCTACGTGAAGGACCAGATCCGCCGGCCCCGCGCCGACCTCGCCCAGCGTCTGGCCGACGCCGTCCGCGCCCGCTGGCAGCCCCGTATCCGCGAACAGGCCCGGCGCCAGGCAGCCACCAGCACCGGCCTCATGATCGACACCCGCGCCCGGTTCGGCTTCACCGCCGCGCCCGGCAGCACCGACGACGCCCGCCTGCGCCACCTCACCCTCGCCCTGCCCCCCGAGCACGCCGCCCGCCTCTTCGATGCCCAGGACGCCGGCGCCACCGAGCAGCAGCTGCGTGCCATCACCGCCGAGGCCCTGGGGGAGGTCTACTTCCGCGACGGCGGCCGCCGCGCGCACGGTTTGGAGGTGGAGTTCACCGACGTTGAGCAACTTGACTTCGGTCTCTAGCCGCGGGCGGCTGATCTGGCCTGGCCACCGTCGGGACCTTGCGGGTGCACTCAGCGGTCATGGCCATGCTGAAGCCCTGCACCACTGCGGAAGCTGTTGGCCGCCCCCGGCCGGGTGTTCGACCGGGCGCAGGTAAGCGGTAGGGGTGGAGAAGCGTGTGCGGCCGCCGTCTGGGACCCGTCCGTCAGGCTTTGACCAGAGCCGGGAGCACTCTGCACGACACGCGCTTGTGGGGTCCCATTGTCGGAGGGTGCGTGTACAGTTCGGCGGCTCATGCCGGGCGCTGTCTGAGGCGGGGTTTGCGCAGGTGTGAACCCCTGGCAAATCACCCGAAAGCTGCCCGCGTGCGAGTGCGGTCGTTCACCCAAACCGGTGTGTGACTTCCCTCACGCTCGCACGCGGCTACATGGGAAAAATCGGGAACTACCAGCACGCTTTCCGATGTCGGGCGTCTGATCCACGCAGATCAACATGTGACTACCTGTCGCATGAGTGCAGCAAGGCAAGGCATAGTGGGGACATCGCCGCCGCCGAGTGTGACGGGCATCACAAAAGCCCGGATTCACTTGCGTACGCGGCGGTAACCGCATTCGGAAAAAAGGAAAGCCCCACCCGACGCCCGCGAAGCATCCAGGTGGAGCTCTCCTACGCACACCGTGTGCAGTGCGGCCGACGTGTTCAGTCGGTCAGGCCCCGGCCGTCAGGTCGGGGCTTTCCGCTACCAGGACCAGTTCCGCGCGATCTCGTAGACCACGTGGGCCAGAAGTCCCAGCCATCGGGCGACCCGCTTGGGCCGGTCCCGCTTGCTGCAACAACGGCAGTGCCCCTCAGACTTGTCCAACTCGGTCATCGGGACCCTTACCCCACTTCCTCTGGAGACTGCGGATTTCGCAGCTTCCTTCGGGAGCCCACGGCCTTTCGTGGACCCCCCGGGGGAGTCCACGCGTGTGCACAGGCCCAGGGATAAGGGGTGAGGTGACCTTACCGGAGTGCAACGGATCCCGTTTCCCGTCAACTTCTCCCCTAGCAAAGAGACGTGTGACACCCCGTGCCAGACCAAGCGGTCGCATAGCTCCGCAGCCCAATGCTCAAGCAGGGCTCAAGTCGCCTAGCTGGGAATGTTCGTGACGGTACGTCTGATACGCGGTGCCAGTTCCCCCGGCGGGCGTGCCGAAGCTCACACAGGAAGCGCGCGTTAGGGGTGAGCGTGCACCTGCGTGCTTCCGTTCGCGCCCCCTCACGCATCGACGCGACCGCGCCGGCCCAAAGAAGTCGAACGTTGAGTGCAGGAGAAGAAGAGAGCGAGGGGCCCCCGAGCAGGGCCGGCAGCACCACTGGCGGGTGATCTTGCCAGGCCGACCGTGACGACAGCCGCCTGTCCGCCGGTTGGCCGGGCATGATCCGACGTCGTCTCTCCAGCGCGGCGGCCGCGACGGCCGCCGTCCTCGCCACCCTTTCGGCAGCCCCCCTGACTCCGCAGGCGCACGCAGCAGCCACGGCCAGGCCGAAGGCCTGCAACACCGACGGCGCGCCGGCGCAGCTGCACACCACCAACGCCGTACACCTCAGGGCCGGCCGCGGCACCGGACACCGCTCCCTGGCCGTCCTGGCGAAGAACACCGACTTCTACGCCGAGTGCTGGGGCATCACCGCCACAGACGTCTGGTGGGCGTACGGCGTGGTGGAGTCCGGCCCCCTCAACGGGCGCCGCGGATGGGTAGCCGGCGACCACCTCGCCACCGGCTACAAGCACCCCTGACACCACCGTGCGCCCTACGATCACCAACACCCCTGAGGACGGGATGCACGACCAGGACGCGACCGGCGAGCATGGCTTAGCCGTCACCGTAGGACTGCTCCTACTCATCGGCACCGCGCTGCTCATCTCCTGCTGGACGGGCCCTGTCGCCGCGTTCGTCCTCATCGCCACGCCCGTCCTCGGCGCCTACGCCCTGCCCTGCCTCTTCCGCGCCCTGGCTCTGCGTCGGGCCGTCCGCCGCCTGCTGCGCTGACAAACACCAGCATCTCGGAGCGCGACGCGCTCACCGCGGGATCCCGGGGCCATCCCCGCACGTGCGGGGAGCAGGCGCTCGCAGACCTGGACTCCAAATACATCCAGGGAACATCCCGCACGGGCGGGGAGCAGGCCCGCGGAGTCCGCCGGCCTTTCCTGACCAAGGGACCATCCCCGCGCGTGCGGGGAGCAGTGGGGCAGGCCTCGCATCTCGGGCCGCCACGAGGGACCATCCCCGCATGCGGGGAGCAGATCGGCTACGCGTCGCAGAAGGTGCGGGACCAGGACCATCCCCGCGCGTGCGGGGAGCAGACCATAGGCGGGTCGTCGTCGCCGGGCTCGTAGGGACCATCCCCGCGCGTGGGGGGGAGCAGCCCGGGTCGGCGGTGAAGCCGGGGCCGGAGGTGGGACGATCCCCGCGCGTGCGGGGAGCAGGACGACACCTTGAGCGCCCTCATCGCCTGGACGGGACCATCCCCGCGCGTGCGGGGAGCAGTCATCGAGGACGTTCCTGACGGCCTCGAAGTCGGGACCATCCCCATGCGTGCGGGGAACGGCTGCACGTTCAGGCCGCATCAGCGCCAGCACAGGGGGGCATCCTCGCAGTGCGGGGAGCAGACGACTCGGTCGTTGAAGGCCCAGCCGGTCTGTGGACCATCCCTGCGGGTGCAGGGAGCAGTTCGGGTGCTGGAGTCCGCGCTGCGTGCCTCGAGACCTCTCCCGCGAGTGGGGAGCGCGTGCTCATTACGAGCACCGTGCATGCGCTCGTAGGACCATCTGCGCTGGCCCGGGGGGCAGTCGACGGCCATGATGCCGCCGGGTCGGGCGTCGGGGCCATCCCCGCGGGTGCGGGGAAGCAGGGTTCCGACGTGGTTGCGGACGCCCTGAATGAGGGGAAATGCCTGCGGGTGCGGAGTGAGCGGCGTCCGTGCGCGGGGGTCTTCGCTGGGGGTTCGGCGGGTGCTGCGGAAGGGGAGTGGTCATGTGCGTTCCAGTCCGGTGGTGTGGTGGTAGCGGAGTTTGCCGGTGGGGCCGCTGAGGCAGGTGCCGTCCGGGGCGATGAGGATGACGGGTTTGTTTCTGAGGGCGGGTTGGGGGTGTTTGGGCCAGTCGGCGATCGGTTGCAGGCCGCGTTGTCCTTTCCACCAGCGTGCGGGGATGGCGAGGGTGTTGGCGAGGAGGTCTTTTTGCTGGCGCCGGTAGGCGGTCACGTCCCGGCCGGGGGAGCGCTGGCCGAGGTCAGATTTGAGTAGGCCTTGGTGGTCGTAGGTGATCGTGCCGTCGGGCTGCTGGTAGAGGATCAGGCAGTCGACGGATTCTTCTCCGAGGCGGGATAGGGCAGCGATTCCGGTGATGCCTCCGTTGTCGCCGTCGCCTTGGGCGTGTCCGGAGGCGAGGTCGTAGGTGGCTACGGAGGTTCGCCGCCGGCGTGTGTAGGGGTGGAAGATGCGCTCTTCGGCCTGGCGAGCCTCGTCGGCGAGTGCGTCCAGGTAAGCGGCGTGCGTGCGGTCGAGAAGCTTGTGTATTGCTCCTGCGCCGTGGGCGGGAGATCCGTAGACGCTCTCCAGGGCCCATGCGGAGTCGCGTGGGGTCTGAAGCCGTACGATCCCGTCGTCGTCGCGGCGTTGAGTGAGGGTGTGCCAGCTGGCTGCCAGGACGTAGGGGGCGTAGACGAGACCGTCATAGGTGCCGGTTGGGCGCCCGGCTGCGAAGTCCGGGGGTTCCACCACCGGGAGGCTGTCGTGGTCTCGCTGCCAGAGCATGGTGAGACGTGTCGTGCGGCACCAGGAGGGCCGGTGCGGGTTGTTGCCGGCGTGCCGGTGGATTCGGCCGCGGAACTGTACGGCCACATCGATGGGGCACAGGTCGGTGACACCGTGGTCGAAGTCCAGGTCCAGGGACTGTTCGATCACTCCTGTTGCGAACACCAGGAGTCGGTGGGGCCGGTGGGGGTTGCGCTGTCCTTCGGGACCGGGCCCGAGGAGGTCGGCGAGTCGGGTTTCCAGCAGTAGGCGGTGACGGGGGAGCAGCATCCCGTGCAGGATGAGGATCTCGTCGGGCCGCCAGCCGCTTGCGCTCGCGAGGCGGACCGCTTCCCGGTATCGGGAGCGGCACGGGTCGACGCGCGTGCTGCGGACCACGACGCATCCGCCGTCCCGGGCCTGATCCAGCAGCCCGGCGACAAGGTCTTCGTCGCCGGGGTCCTCTGTCAGTTGGATGTCGGTCAGAAGCTTCGGCGTGTTGGGATCTTGGGGGAGGGGTCCGCCGCGGCGGAGCCGGCCGTTGTGGTCGATCACCATGATCGGCCCCTGGCTTCCGTCGTCGTCGCCGGTCGTACCGAGGCCGCGACACCAGGCGGCCGTCAGCTCGTCCCGAATGCTGCGGGGGAGGGTCGCAGAGAGCACCACCAGCGATGCGCCGCCCTCCGCCAGCCACTCCACCGCGGCGCCCAGAAGGTTCTGCTGGAAAAGTTCGTAGGCGTGCGCCTCGTCGATGATGACGACCTTGCACATCAGTGCACCCAGTCGTAGTGCCCAGTGCCGTGAGCCTTGCGGGGCGAGAGCGATCTGGTCGACGGTGCCGACTCCGAATCCGGCGACCAGGGCCAGGCAGCGTCGCAGGTACCACGGGTCTAGAACCGCCAGGCCGCTGTCGTCGGTGCAGGTGGCCGTTTCCAGCGTGCTGGACAGGTCGGTCAGCGGATCCCCTTGCGCCTGGTGCGCGTCGATTAGCTGGTGAACAAGGTCTGTGGCCTGTGCCGTGCCGTGCACCAGAGCCATGTTCTGTACCTCGCCCGGCGCCAGTACCGTCGTCAGGAACTTCGTGAGTTCCTTGGCGACCTGGTTGCCGGCCGCTCTCGTGGGCAGCGCCATGTACAGGCCGCTGTACCCGCACGTGCGTGCCAGATGGTGGGCTATCCACAGCGCCAGTCTGGTCTTGCCGGATCCGGTGTCCGACTCCACCACGACCATGGCCTGCCCCTCGGCCGGTACCAGCCGCATGCCGTCGGCCTGGAATGTGCGGGCCAGCGGGGTGTCGGGCCACATCTCCTCCCACGTCACAGGCCGTGCCTGCCAGCGGGCGAGCCGTCGGGCTCGCACCGCCTGGTCGGCCTCCTGCAGGGCGGCCTGCCACCAGTCGGTGACCGGTGTGGTGTGGGCACGGAAGTGGAAGAACTCGGTGTCGGAGGCGATCCAGTCCGCCAGGTACACCAGGTAGAGGAAAGCGATCCGCGCGGAGGGCCGCACCGGGTCGACCACCCGTGCCACGGTGGCGAGGTCGAGTCCGATCGCGTCGGCCACCGTCTGCACGATCGCCGCGTGCACGTCCCCCCACTGTGCGGCCGGTGCGGCCCCTCGGGCCCGGTCGACCGTCTCCGGGTGCGGGATGTGCCCGTGATGGCCGCCGAGCAGCACCCCCGCATCGTGCAGCCCCTCGTGCCGCTCGCCGGTGCCGCCGCACTCCGTGCACGTGCAGCCCAGCAGCCGGGGCAGTGCTGCGGCGGTGATGTGCTCGTGCCGGGCGTAGAAGGCGTGGGCCAGGTCGTCACCGAGAGGAAGACCCGCTGCGCGGGCCTGCTCCTCCCACACCTTCGCCTCCCGCTTCGACTGGGGCTTTCCGCGGCCGTGCTGCCACTGCCCGAGGAAGCAGTCGGACGCCTTCCCGAGATCGTGGAGGGCCGCCAGCAGCATCACCACCTGCCGGGCGATCGACTCGTTCCCGGCAGCGAACGCTTGCGTGAGCCGCCGGCGGATGTGCGGGGGAAGATGCCGGTCCCACAGGACGCCTGCTGCGGCGGCGACGTCCAGGAGGTGAGCGAGCAGCGGCGTCCACGACGGGCCGCCGCGCCGGGCACTGTCACCGCTCAGGTCGGTCTTGCCCCACGCCAATACCACGGTGCGGAGCAATTTTTGAAGACCGCCCACCCTCAACTCCCCTCGCTGCTACGGTCCTTGCTCGGCACACTACGGCAACCAACGATGCACAGGATGACATTCATCCGAAGGAGGTGACGTGGTTCCGCACTGGGATCCCCGCACCCAAGCCTGCCTCCCGGCACTGACAATGGCCGGTCTGCCCAGCCGCCTCGACCTCATCGAGGCCTTCGAGAAAGCCGACGACCACCAGGGAGTGGCAGGCCGCCACCCCGGCGAGACCCTCGCCATGCTGGAGCTGCTCAAAGCCGTCGCGTACGCGGCCGACGTCTATCCGGAGACCAGCAGCGAATGGCGGACCTGGGTCACCGGCCGCCGGCCTTTCACCGATGTCGCCGACTGGCTCAGGCAGCAACCCGACGAGCAGTGGAACTTCTTCCACCCGGACCGGCCGCTGTTCCAGAACGCATTGCTGGCCCCGTTCATGAACCAGCACGGCGTGGGCACCTCGCAGATCGTCATGCACCACGTCGGCGACTACGTGCAGCTCTTCGACCGGCACCATCTCCACCACGGCGAGCCCTTCACCGCGGCCGACGCCTTCGTGGCCGTGATCACCCAGCACGTCTGCGGCAACGGCGGCCGGGGCATGATCCCCGGCAATCTTCTCGGCGCCGCCCTCAACAACCAGGCCATGTGCCGGGCCGGGCAACGCGTCCACGTCACCGCGCTCGGCCGGACCCTCGGGGACACCCTCCGCCTGAACCTGCACCCCCACGACGGCGACCCCGGCAGCTACAACTACAGCTGGACCGACCGGCCGCGCCGCTCCTTCACTGCCAAACCCACCGCCCGCATCCCCGACGGCCCGGCCGACCTGCACAGCGTCCTGGGCCGGTCCATCCTCACCCGCCCCGCCCGACTGCCCGACGGCACCTGGGGAGTCGACCGCGTCCTCATGGGCGCCGGCGACATCGTGGACCTCACCCACGCCAGCGCCCTCCAAGACGCCGTGATCGAAAAGAACGCCCCTCTCAAGGCATCCGCCGCGCGCGCCCTGTGGCGCGAAGCCCACTCCCTGTACGCGGCCACCGCACGCCGGGAAAAAGGCATGGATCTCTACGGGCGCCTCGCCATGCTCCCCGAAGGCCACCGCGTCACCCTGTGGACCGTCGGTCTCCTCGCCAGGCCCGGCAAGCTCATCGCCTGGGTCAACGACGCCTTCCCCTACATCCCCGGCCGCGAGACCGCCCTGCGCCAGGCATCCGAAGAAGGCTGCGCCATCGCCGAGTACGTCGCCGCAGCCCTGGACGACGCCGCCTACGCCGCCTGGCGCATCGCCTACCTGAACCCGAAACCAGCCGACAAGCAGAGCCAGCTGGCCCGCTTCAAGGCCGCCGGCGAACACTTCGCCGCGACCGAACCCCTCTTCCACGAACTCCTGGACGAAGCCGCCGAAGGCGCCCCCGTTCCCGAGGCGCTCACCACCTACGCCACCGAGGTCCGCTCGAACGCCGAACGCTTCCTCACCGCCCGGCTCCGCTCTCTGCCCCCCAGCAGCCAGGGCCACAGAGCCTCCACCGAAGCCCGCGAAAAACTCGAAGACACCCTCAACAACCCCCGCAAAGCCCCCACCTACCTGCGAAAGGAGCAGCCCGCATGACCCTGCCACTCTTCGATATCCCCGAACCCAGCCCCCCGCCCGACGCCCAACAGACCACCCCGGCCACCACCGAACCGGCTACCGCCCCGGTCCAGTACGTCGCCTGGCTGGGCAGCCTCGTCCACACCCACCAGTACGGCAAACTGGCCGACCTGCGCCGCCCGGCGACCGCCGACAATCCCACGCACTTCGAAGCCCGCGCCTTCGCCCCCACCGAAGAACACCGGGCCCTCTACCGCCAGGTCGGCTTCCTCTTCGCCCGCTACCACGCAGGCAGAACCAAGCCCCATTACGGCCGCGGCAGCATGGGCACCGCCATCCGCGCCATCGGCTACGACGGAGCCCGAGGCCCCTCCAACCCCGGCGCCGAACGCCTCATGATGCGCATACTCCCAGCCCGCCAGATCCCCTGGCGCCACCTCCAGCACGCCATCGAACGCATCCGCGCCGGCGAGACCACACCACCCTCCTGGGCCCAGCTCATCACCGACCTCACCCACTGGACAGACCGCGGACGCCCCACCGCCGAAGCATGGGGCGACGACTTCTACACCCGCCGCCGCACCACCGCCCGCACGAACGGAGCCGCCAAGTGAACAGCACACCCCAATACCTGTCCCTGCACGCCCTGGAAACCTTCGCCGCCGCCCTCCCCGTCCGCGACGAGAACGGCCAGCCCAAAGCATTCGTCTACGGCGGCGCCGAACGCACCGCCATCTCCGCCCAAGCCCGCCGCCGAGCCGAACGCACCCACTCCCGCCACCGTGCCAACCGAGGCGAAGGTCCCCTCGCCTCCTACAGCAGCGGCAGGCGCACCCGCGAATGGGCCCTGTTCACCCGAGACGCCCTGGTCAAGAACCACGACTGGGACCCCGACCAGGCCATCTACGCAGCCAAGGCCGCACTCGAAGGACTCGGCCTGAAGTTCGGCGAGAAGGAATCCACCGCCCTCCTCACCAAGGTGCTCTTCTACGCACCCGAGGACTCCGGTGACCGAATCGCCGATCACATCAGCACCCACGCCGACACCTTCAACACGTGGCTGACCCAGTACACGGCCGCCAAGACAGAAGCCGCCGCCAAGGAAGAGGCCAAGAGAAACGCGAAGAAGAACGCCCGGAAGAAGACCACCACCGCCGACGCCGACGCGCCGGCCGAACCCGCCACCAAGGACAGCAAGGAAGACAAGGAGGAGGAAGTCAAGATCCCACCCCTGCCCAAAGAGCTCCGCACCGGCATCCTCACCGCATTCGCCCCCCGAGACGCCATCGACATCACCATCTTCGGCCGCTTCCTCGCTGAGGTCGCCGAGCTGCGCACCGTGGACGGCGCCGCCCAGCACTCCTGGGCCTTCACCATCGCCCCTGCCGAGCACATCGACGACTTCTACGCCGCCGCCGACGACGCCAAACTCGAACGCCGCGAAAACGCCCTCGACTTCCTCGACGCCGCCGACAACGCCGGCGCCGGCATGACCGGCTACCAGTCACTCATCTCCGGCACCTTCTACCGCCACGCCGCCCTCGACCGGCACAAGCTCCGCGTCAACCTTCGCAGCGCAGGCATGACCGAAGACCAAGCCGAAACCGCCGCACAGGCCGCTGAAGCCGAATTCATCCAGGCTTTCGTGGACGCCGTCCCCCGGGCCAAGGCCAACAGCACCGCATCCACCGGCACCCTCCCCAACCTCGTCCTGGCCCACGAAGGCGCCCGCCCCTACTTCTACGCCGCCGCCTTCCAGTCCCACATCGACGAAACCTCCGACGGCCCCGCCGCCCTCGCGGGCGCCAAACGGCTCCTCGACCACCACCGCCTCATCACCACCAAACGCACCGACGCCACCCCCGGCCGCCTCCTCACCTACGACCTCGACATCCAGAACCTGATCGACCAGCTCACCGCCGACGGCACCCTCCCCGCCTCCGAGGCCACCACCCTGGAGGAGCTCACCGCATGAACAGCACTGCTCCCCGCGCAGGCAGGGAAGTGGCCACGCTTCTCATCCGCCTCGCAGGCCCTCTCCAAGCCTGGGGCACCTCCGGCGCATTCGAACGCCGCGCCACCCACATGCGCCCCACCAAATCCGCAGTCATCGGCCTCATCGCCGCCGCCCTCGGTTACGACCGCGAAGACCCACTCGGCCCCCTCGCCGAACTCCGCTACGGCGTCCGCGCCGACCGCCCCGGCACCCCCTACCGCGACTTCCACGTCGTCGGCGGCGGCCCCTACCCCCTACGCCCCCGCGACCTCATCACCGACCACCGCCGCGCCGCCAAAGCCACCACCCTGGAAGACGCCACCGGCCCCGCCTTCGGCCAGCACCACATCGACGGCTGGTACGGCGCCCCCAAATACATCGAAGCGGACCCCGACACCGGCCACCTGCTCACCGCAGCCAAAGCAGTCCTGCGCAACCCCGCCGTCAGCGAACGCTGGTACCTCGCCGACGCGGCATTCGTCGCCGCCGTCCAACACCACGACACCACCCTTCTCGACACCATCTCCCACCACCTCGAGCACCCCCGTCGCCTTCTCTGGCTCGGCCGTAAATCCTGCCCCCCCACCGGCGACCTCTCCGGCGGCGTCCACCCCGGCACCCTCGAACACGTCCTCACTCACGCCCCCCTCCTCAAGGAAGCTGACACTCCACGCCCCTGGGCCTGGATCGACGCATCCTCCGGCGCCCCCCGCGCCGTGCCCATCGACGACCAGCCCGTCACCTTCCACCCCCACGACCGCACCCACGCCACCCGTTGGGAAACCCGCACCCGCATCACCCCCACCCCGACCATCGAATGGACACCCATCCCGTGAGCACACCCACGCGCTTCGTCGCCACCCAGAGTGTCCTCACCCTCGACACCCGCCACCCCGACGTCATCCGGGCCATGAACGACGTCCACGACATGCACCGCCTCGTCATGAGCGGCCACCGAGGCTGGGTGCCCGACGGCGAAGCCGACGCACGCGCACAGATGGGCGTGCTCTCCGCCTGGACCGTCAACCTGCGTACGCAGACCCTCACCCTCATTACCCAGGCCCGCATCACCCCCGACTGGACCCCCGTTGCCCGCGCCGCCCACCTGGAACCCCCCCACCTGATCAGCATCGACCAGACCATCAAGGCCGGCGACACCTACACCTTCCGAGCGTTCATCAACCCCATCCGGTCCGCCATGCCCACCGCTGGCCCGAAGAAGGGCCAACGCGGACGACGCATCGCCAGCATGTCCCCCCGCCACGCGGCCGAGTGGTTCACGCAGCGGCTCCAGCCCCAAGGCGAACCCCCCATCGGGCCAGCCAGCATCAAGCGGATCGGCGCCGACGCAGACCCGGCCCACATCTCCACCACGATGCTGCCGCCACTCGTCTCCACGGCGAAAAAGGGCCTCAAAGTCGTCCGAGCCGAAGTCCGCGGCCAGCTCACCGTCACCGACCCGGCCACCTTCACCCACACCCTCACCGAAGGAATCGGCAAAGCCCGCTCCTACGGAGTAGGCCTCGTCCTCGTACGCAAGTAGCATTCCAACCGGTCGGATCCCCGCTTCCGGCCGGACACATCTCCGCGTAAGCGAAGATCGGCCAGATGCACACGAAGACATCGACCGATTCCCCGCGCAGGCAGGGACTACAAGCCTACTGAACGTCATCCAGGTGAAGCTGGTGGGATGCCCCCCTCCGCGCCCGCGGGGATAGTCCTGCGGGCGTCAGCCATACCGCTGGCACCCTCGCTGTTCCCTGCCCGCGCGGGGATGGTCCCGCCTTCCAGTCCGGCTCCGGCACCGGCGAGCTCTGCTCCCCGCACGCGCGGGCATGGTCCGCGGTGGGTGGCCCGCGAGGTCGATAGCGAGCTGCTCCTCGAACGCGCGGGGATGGTCCCCTCTACCTGTACACCGGCGCGACCGGCGAGCTCCGCTCCCCGCACGCGCGGGGATGGTCCCAACGGCTCGGGGACCGTGCTGGCGTTCCAGTCCTGCTCCCCGCACCCGCGGGGATGGTCCCGTGCCGCTCAGCTACTTCATCGAGATCTACTCCTGCTCCCCGCACGCGCGGGGCTGGTCCCAACACCATCCAGGGTGCGAGCGGACGGATCGGCTGCTCCCCACATGCGCGGGGATGGCCCCCCACCTACAGCGGGTGGGCAGCGTGAGCCGACTGCTCCACTTCGCGCGGGGATGGTCCCGACGTCGATTACTGGGGCGAGACCACGGACGACTGCTCCCGGCGCGTGCGGGGATGGCCCCGTTCCAGCTCGATCAGGCCTGCGGGGAAGTCGCTGCTCCCCGCACGCGCGGGGATGGTCCCGCGGCGATCTGTCGCCACCACAGGTGGGGTTCGCTCCCCGCACGCGCGGGGATGGTCCCATCATGGCGTCCGATCGGAAAGCGATCACCGACTGCTCCCCGCACGCGCGGGGATGGTCCCATCATGGCGTCCGATCGGAAAGCGATCACCGACTGCTCCCCGCACGCGCGGGGATGTTCCCAACGCCGGCATGATCGACGAGGCGAAGCTGAACTGCTCCCCGCACGCGCGGGATGGTCCCAACGCGCGAGCCGCCGCGGTGATCTACCGCCACTGCTCCCCGCACGCGGGGGATGGTCCCGGTGACCTGATCGCCTGGTACCCGGACTACTACTGCTCCCCGCACGCGCGGGGATGGTCCCAAGGCGAAGTAGCCCATGGCTCGCGGCGGATACTGCTTCCCGCACGCGCGGGGATGGCCCCCCGCCCACTGGCGACTCTGACGACGGCCGCGACTGCTCCCCGTACGCGCGGGGATGGTCCCCCCGAGCGCATCACCAAGCAGGGCCTGACCGGCTGCTCCCCGCACGCGCGGGGCTGGTCCCAACATGAACCAGAACAACTGGAGCATGGTCGACTGCTCCCCGCACGCGCGGGGATGGTCCCATGGGCGGCCCAGTGTCGTAGGCGAAGCTGAGCTGCTCCCCGCACGCGCGGGGATGGTCCCATCGCCGACGCCTACGCCGCCCGCGCTGGCGGCTGCTCCCCGCACGCGCGGGGATGGTCCCGACCCCTGGTGGACCCCAGGATGGTCCATCCACTGCTCCCCGCACGCGCGGGGATGGTCCCCTTGCCAAGGAGAAGGCCCGCACCCGGACGCTCTGCTCCCCGCACGCGCAGGGATGGTCCCGAAGACAGCGTCGGCGACGTCGTCATGCCAGGCTGCTCCCCGCACGCGCGGGGATGGTCCCGACTACCAGGGCCTGCAGGTGGGCCTGGATCTCTGCTCCCCGCACGCGCGGGGATGGTCCCGCCGGCCCGATCAGCCAGTGCAGCCGCTCCTCCTGCTCCCCGCACGCGCGGGGATGGTCCCACCGAGCACGCCGACGACATCGACGGCCTCCGCTGCTCCCCGCACGCGCGGGGATGGTCCCCGGGGCTCCGCGATGACCCGTGCCGGGTAGCCCTGCTCCCCGCACGCGCGGGGATGGTCCGTCGTGGACGGCGCCGGAGGGAGCCAGAACTGCTCCCCGCACGCGCGGGGATGGTCCCCCGGTGGCGTGCGACCCCTGCAGGACCCGTTCCTGCTCCCCGCACGCGCGGGGATGGTCCCGACCTCCAGGACCAGCTGGAGGACATCCAGCGCTGCTCCCCGCACGCGCGGGGATGGTCCCCCGGCGATGTACCTCATACGCCAGTGGGAGCGCTGCTCCCCGCACGCGCGGGGATGGTCCCCGGGCCCACCACGGCCACTGCTCCCCGCACGCGCGGGGATGGTCCCTGCGGGCACACCAGCAAGGAGAACAGCGCATGCTGCTCCCCGCACGCGCGGGGATGGTCCCCTGTACGAGTCCAGCACGCTCGACCAGGTCGACTGCTCCCCGCACGCGCGGGGATGGTCCCACCATCGCGGCCATGGACGGCACCGGCATCTCCTGCTCCCCGCACGCGCGGGGATGGTCCCGGCATGCGGGGCATGGAGATCCTGGACCTGCTCTGCTCCCCGCACGCGCGGGGATGGTCCCCACCAGATCATGCAGGACGAGCTGGCCACGCAGCTGCTCCCCGCACGCGCGGGGATGGTCCCTCGGTGATGGCGCTCAACCCGATCACGCTGATCTGCTCCCCGCACGCGCGGGGATGGTCCCGACAGGCCTGCGCGGTCGCGCACCAAGGCCACCTGCTCCCCGCACGCGCGGGGATGGTCTCAAGTACGCCGCCGAGCACCCGGTCAGGGTGATCTGCTCCCCGCACGCGCGGGGATGGTCCCCCGGACGTCTACTTCTGGGGCGTTGCAGCGCTCTGCTCCCCGCACGCGCGGGGATGGTCCCATGGGGACGGCGGACGGTTGGTACGCCCCGACCTGCTCCCCGCACGCGCGGGGATGGTCCCTTCGGTCGACCGGCTCCCGGTGGACCGGATGTCTGCTCCCCGCACGCGCGGGGATGGTCCCTCGCACGGCCGGAAGAACCCCGCATCCGTGGTCTGCTCCCCGCACGCGCGGGGATGGTCCCGGGTCCCCCGCGGGTGTCGCCACGCTGCTCTCCTGCTCCCCGCACGCGCGGGGATGGTCCCGACCTCAACGACGCTCTGAACGCCGTGTCCGACTGCTCCCCGCACGCGCGGGGATGGTCCCGCCGCCGACTCCCCGCCGCACCCGACAACCAGCTGCTCCTCGCGCGCGCGGGGATGGTCTCCACCTCGCCTGCCCGTAGGGGCCGGATGGAGTGTTCCGGGCGTTCGCGGGGGTGGTGGCCCTTGGTATCCGTGCGGGGTGGCGTGGCTCTTTCGGTGCCGGAGGTTGTCGTTGGGGGTTTGGTGGAATCGGCTGTAGCGGTGTGTACGGGGCGCTACGCTGGCTGTTATGGGGAAGAAGCAGATCAATGTCCGTGTGGATCAGGATGAGTACGACGTGATCGCGGAGCGGGCGGCGGCGGCCGGTATGGACGTGTCGGAGTACGCCCGTCGGGTGCTGGCTGATGAGGGCAACGACCTGCGGCACCGGTTCCTCGGCGCGGCCGAGTACTTCGCGCAGGAGTGGGGCCCGCATTTCGCTGAGCGGTTCGGCCACCCGGCCCCGGAGGTCAAGGGCGACGAGACGCGTGAGCGGGCTGCGTGATCCTGCACATCGACCGTGCCTGGCTGCTGGATCTCGCACACCGGAGCGTGCCCGGTGATCCGGACGTCGTCGACTTCGGCACGCTGCAGGCGGCGGTGGCCCGGCACGCTGACAAGGTGATGGACCGCCCTGTGTACGCGCAGGTCCACCATCGTGCGGCCGCGCTCATGCACCAGCTGATCCGGGTGCCGGCACTGGAGTACGCCAACGAACTGTTCGGCGCGATCGTCGCGGCCGCGTATCTGTCGGCCTCCGGTGCCATGGTGACGGTGGATCACAAGCAGGCCGCGGACCTGGCAGAGCGGATCGCACAAAACGGGCTCGACGTGCGGGAAGTCGCGGACGAGATCAAGGGATGGACCTCCCCGTCGGGAGGCTGAGAGGTTCTCGCGGAACTTGTGATGCTGGCAAGTGGACTGCTCCCCGCGCCCGCAGGGACTGTCCTGCGTGATGCCGACCGGGTCACCTGCTCCCCGCACGCGCGGGGATGGTCCCGTCTTCGAGAAGCCGGCGGAAGAGACGATGCGCTGCTCCCCGCACGGGCGGGGATGGTCCCTTGGCTCGCTCCGCAACGTTGCGGAGTCGCTCCTGCTCCCCGCACGCGCGGGGATGGTCCCCACACCCACAGAGCCGGGGGATCGGTGGGCGGCTGCTCCCCGCACGCGCGGGGATGGTCCCAGGGTCAGCCAAGCGGCCGGTTCCCGGTGGAACTGCTCCCCGTACGCGCGGGGATGGTCCCATCGAGACGCAGAACCAGACGGCGGGCGAGCCCTGCTCTCCGCACGCGCGGGGATGGTCCCGCCCAGCGCTCCCTCGCCCGGGCGCAGCGCTCCTGCTCCCCGCACGCGCGGGGATGGTCCCAACGACCACGTCATCGCGAAGAACGTCTCGTGCTGCTCCCCGCACGCGCGGGGATGGTCCCAGTTCGTTGAGGCCGTGGGCGGTGAGGACGTCCTGCTCCCCGCACGCGCGGGGATGGTCCCTCCGAACCAGCCAACAGGCCCGCCAGGAACTGCTGCTCCCCGCACGCGCGGGGATGGTCCCCTGACCTCCCGGACGGACGCCCAGGCGCTCATCTGCTCCCCTCACGGGGATGGTCCCAAGGTGGGCAAGGACGCCAAGGTCAGCGTGGACCTGCTCCCCGCACGCGCGGGGATGGTCCCATCAGCGGCTCGTACTGGATCGACTGAGAGAGCTGCTCCCCGCACGCGCGGGGATGGTCCCACGCTGTTCGTCGGCGACACCAAGACCGGCGGCTGCTCCCCGCACGCGCGGGGATGGTCCCAACGCCTCCGGCCTCGACCTCGGGGTGCAGGACTGCTCCCCGCACGCGCGGGGATGGCCCCTACGACCGGGCGAAGCAGGTGCTGGAGGAGCACTGTTCCCCGCAGCGCGGGGATGGTCCCACACACGCAGAGTGATGCCATCGGGACGGGCTCTACTCCTCGCACGCGCGGGGATGGTCCCCGCGACGAGCACCCGGACATCTGCTCCCCGCACGCGCCGGGATGGTCCCTGGTCCTCGGCATTGCCGTACCGGTTGTACGGTGCTCCCCGCCCGCGCTGGGGTGGCCCCCGGTGATCGTTGGGGTACCGTCCACGACAACAGACGCTCCCCGCCCGTACCGGGATGGCGCCGCCAGGAAAGACGCCACCCTGCCCGACTCGACCTGCTCCCTGCACGCGCGGGGATGGTCCCGCCTTTTCCGCGAGGCTGAACCCCACCGCGGCCTGCTCCCCGCACGCGCGGGATGGTCCCGGAGACGCGCACTACTCCATGCGAGTCGACCGCTGCTCCCCGCACGCGCGGGGACGGTCCCGGCAGCGTGAACAGGCCGTAAGAGCGGCCGTTCTGCTCCCCGCACGCGCGGGGATGGTCCCTGGCTGGAGAAGCCGTCGCGGTCGACGCACTCCTGCTCCCCGCACGCGCGGGGATGGTCCCGCGACCGCGTCGTACGTGGCGGCCGAGTCCCACTGCTCCCCGCACGCGCGGGGATGGTCCCGGGGGTGCCGAGTAGCGCCACGGAGGGAGGCTCTGCTCCCCGCACGCGCGGGGATGGTCCCACGGGGTTGAGCTTCTTGAGCTGCGACATGGACTGCTCCCCGCACGCGCGGGGATGGTCCCCGGGCGACCTGTTCGCCATGGCCGGCCGACACCTGCTCCCCGCACGCGCGGGGATGGTCCCTACGACGTCATCGTCCTGGACGGCCCCCCGAACTGCTCCCCGCACGCGCGGGGATGGTCCCTGCACCGAGCAGGGCACCACCGGCACCTCCGTCCTGCTCCCCGCACGCGCGGGGATGGTCCCAGGAAGCGGTGGGTCGCGTGAGCGCTGAAATGCTGCTCCCCGCACGCGCGAGGATGGTCCCCTGTCCCGTCTGGACGTTCCGCTCCCCGAGGTCTGCTCCCCGCACACGCGGGGATGGTCCTCGGTTCTTAGTACAGAATATGTACGCTATATGTACGCTTCATGGGCCAGCCGCTACACCTGGAGCTTGTCCACCGTCAGGTCCAGCGCATGCCGATAGTGGAGAGCTGCTCGATCCGCTCGGGTGTCAGGGTGGCGGCTCTGGAGCGTTGGTTGCCGATCCAGGCCCCGAGCCTGAGCTCCCGCACCTCCTGATCCTCGCCGGTGCTGCCGCTCGCGTCGCCGCTGACAACGATCCGTTCGACGTGTTTCCTGGGGACCTGTAGGTGGCCTTCGCGTTGGTAGTACTGTCGGGCGGCGGCGTAGTGCATCGCCCATTTGTCGGCCTGCGAGCGGCGCGGTTTGGGTTTCTCGTTGTCGGTGGCGGGTGTGATGCCGAGGACGTGTTCCAGCATCCATTGCTGGACGGTGGTGAGCTTGTCCCAGCCGAGCCGTTGTGCCTGTACCCACCGGCCGAGGTCCTCGCCCTGGTGCACGACCGCGCCGGGCTCGGTCGGCAGTGCGCCGCCGGTGTCGAGGTGTTGTCGGGTGAGGTGGAAGGAGCGTTGCCAGTCGATGGGCCAGGCGGGGCACCAGGCGGGGTCGATGTCGTCGAGCTGCTCGCGCCGCTCTACTGTCAGCGCCCCGGCCGCCGACTGAACGGGCAGCCCCTCGGCCCGCCGCTGCTCGTTGTTCTGCGCCCGCCGGGCGGCGGCCCTAGCGTTCTTCAGCCAGGTGCCCACGCGATACCCCTGGTAGGTGGCGTCCAGCGGGGCCAGGAGGTGCCCACTCTGCTCGGCCCACCCGCGCCCCGCGGCGAGGCCTTCTTCCCACGCGACGTCGTAGTGCGACCAGACCATGCCCAACTGTTCCAGCTGCGTGATGCGGTCGGCGTCCATGTCCCCGCGGGCGTAGAAGCGGCGCGCGTCGGCGATCCACTGCCCCAGCGGGAACGCGGCGAGCGAGGCCGGCCACCCCGCACCCTCCACCCCTTCCTGCTCCTGGTCGTCGCCCGCGGCGGGGACGCGGTAGGTGAACGGCACCTTGAGATCGCCATGGAGCCGGTTGTAGATGCCGGCGGCCTCCACACCGCGGCGCCAGTGGGCGTGTTCGGGGTTGAGGACGCGGAGGTTGATAAAGGCGGCCAGCTGTGCGGGGTCGCGGGGGGTGGAGAACTTCAGCAGCTCCCGGGCCGGCACCGACACCCGGCCGCTTCGCTCGTCTGCAGCGTCCCCGTCTTCTGCCCCGGAGCGGCTCTGGACACCCCGGACCCGGCTGCGGGCCTGCTGCTCGGCGAGCTGCTCCACCACCCGGGTGTCGTGCGCTCGGAGCGCCTCCAGGAGTTTGGCCAGACCGCTGTAGGCCCGGCTGGTGAGCATGTTGTCGACGGTCTCGCCCGGTCCGAGCAGGACCGGCACGACGAGGGAGGCGACCTTCCCCTCGCCGGGCTGGATGCGCAGGGCGCGGCCGACGGCCTGGACGAGGTCGGGCATGGAGCCGCGTACGTCGGCGAAGTAGACGGAGTCGCATTCCCGCGTGTCGACGCCCTCGCCGAGCACCCTCACCGAGCCCAGGTAGCTCTTCTCGACCACGGTGCCGTCGGTGGCGATGCCGGCGGCGAACTCACCGAGCACACGCCGGCGATGGTCGGCCCGGTGGTCACCGCACAGCCAGTCGGCCCAGATGATGCGCGGGTACAGCCCCGGATCCGTAGCGTGCAGCCTGCCGGCGACGTCGGGAAGACCGGCCGCGAAGGCCTCGGCTTCCCTGACGACGTGGTGGAAGACGAGCGTGCGCTGGAAGCCTTCCTCCGAGGACGCCTTCACCAGCGCGGTCTGCAGGGCGGCGAGCCGCGCACCGCGGACCTCGTCTGAGCGGCCTTCCACGCCCAGCAGCTGTGCGGCCTGGAGGTGGGTGTCGGTGATGTCCAGACACACCACCTGGTAGGGGGCGCAGATCCCCCGGTCGATGGCCTCCGACAGTGTCAGCGTGTAGCAGCGGGACCCGAACGGACCCGCCGGATCGTCCTCCATCGACGCCACCAGCTCACCCGGCACCCCGGGCGCAGCCTCCGCGTCGTCGTCCAGCTGCCAAAGCCGGGGGGTGGCGGTCATGTACAGCCGGCGCAGGGCGGGGATGCGGGTGTTGTCGTGGACGACCGCCCAGGGCTTGCCGATTCGCCCGGAGGTCCGGTGCGCCTCGTCCACCACGACGAGATCCCACCCCGGCAGACCGGCGGCGTGGGCGCGTTCGAGCGTGCCGAGCCCGAGGGAGGCGTAGGTGGCGAACACGGTCACCTTCTCGAAGGGACGCACCCAGCCGACCAGCTCGTCCACGTCGGTGGTGTTCGGGAAGGACGCCTCCGTCCCCCGCAGGGACGAGACCCCGATCATCGGCCCCGTACGCCCGCCCTCACGCCACGCGGCCTCGGTCTGAGCGAGCAGATCCAGCGAGGGCACGAGCACCAGCACCCGGCCCGCCCGCAGCTCCTCCGCGCTGCGCACGGCGACGAGAGTCTTGCCCGAGCCGGTCGCCATGACCACCTGCGTCCGCAGACCCCGCTCCGGCACAGTGGATCTTGCAGGCAATTCGAGCGCCCGGATAACCGCGTCAACGGCCTCCCGCTGATGAGGACGGACTTCCTTCACACCCACTCCGGTGCCCCTCTCACAGCAAGCCGAACGACAGCTCTACAACCTGACCACCCACCAACTAACCCACCTCACAAGGTTGTTGGGACGGGCAGGCACAGCATTTCGCCCCCTGACAGCGGATCGACGTCTCCGGATGCAGACCCGCAGACGGCCACCCTCGAGCGGGCCACGGAACCTACAGAGCGGAAGCAACCTCATTCCAGAGCCTATCGCAACCACAGAATGAAGCACAGAACGGAGAATCAACCCGGAAGCCTCGGGTACTCCGCTTGCATCACCGTCCACCCGACAGGGGAGAGCCATGACACACGAGACCGGGAACAGCGAAGGCAACCGGTTCTGCAAGGCATGCGGCACACCCGCCGAAAACGGGAAACTGTGCAGCCACTGCGGCGCCGCCCTGGACCTCCCCGACAGTGCGAGCCTGATCGAGGACCAGGGCGCCGCCGTACGCCGCGACTTCGAGAACCACGCCCGGCAGCAAGAGCAAGACTGAGCGAATCGGCAGCGAACCCGGCCTACTGAACCCCCTGCCCGGGGGTACTCGGGCCGGCATGGCATCCACGACTGATCGCATCAAGTCCGTGCGGGCCGTGCGCCAGCTGCGCCGGGTCCGTACCTTCTACATGGTGGCCGTCCTGTTGTGGGCGGCATCGACCGCCTGGACTGGATGGCAGAGCCCCGGAAGCCGGCCGATGTGGGTATCCGTACTCCTTCTGGCTGTCTTCACCGGCCTGCTCCTCATCGCCTCTCTCTGGCTCCGGCGTCTCCAGGCCGCGGGTCCGGCCGAGCCGGCGCGCCATGCTGCATCCCGGCGGGTGGCTCGGCCCCGGCACGCGCATGCCTGACCCACACCAAACCCCGGTCCTGTAGGTGCCCGGGCCGAAGGCCCGTTTCCGGCCTCGCGCAGCGGGGCCGGCTTTTGGCGCGTAGCGCCGCTGGGTGGCTGGAGCGCAGCGCAGGCCACCTCGTTCCGGGAGCGCAGCGGACGGAACGTCACCCGGGTTGCGCAGCAACCCGGGTGAGCTGATCGCGCAGCGATCAGCAGGCGTTCCCGCGGGCGGAACGCAACACGCAGGCGCAGCCGGGTGTTCGCTGCATCGCGCGCAGCGCG